>NZ_JBFUHV010000059.1:0-49162 GCF_056402215.1 Rhodococcus sp. P4_B6
GTCCGGGCAGACGACCCCGGTACCGCCTCAACCGGGGCGGTGACCGGCAAGCCAACCGGGCACTGCACGTGATCGTGCTCTCCAGACTCCAAGTACGACGACCGCACCCGCGCCTACCGGGACAAACGACTCGCCCCAAAGCAAAAGCCCAAACGCGACATCATCCGCTGCCTCAAGCGAGCCGTCGCCCGAGAAATCTTCGCCCTCCTCAACCCCGCAAACCCGGGTTGACACTCATAGGAGCATCACCTGGGGGGTCGCTCACCTGGGGGTAATCGCTCACCTGGGATTGGCGCCGACGACGACGGTGGCGCCCACCTCGCCGGACGTCTCGATCCGGGTGGTGAGCCCGGCCGCCGCGAACGCCTCGGCGGTAAGCGGGGCCTGACTCTCGCTGGTCTCGATCAGCAGATGGCCGCCCGGCGCGAGCCAGTCGCACGCCCCGGCGGTGACGCGCCGCTGGATGTCGAGTCCGTCGGCGCCGCCGTCCAGTGAGACCCGCGGCTCGTGGAACCGGGCCTCCGGCGGCATCAACCTGATCGCGTCGGTGGGCACGTAGGGGGCGTTGGCCACCAGGACGTCGATGCGTCCCCTCAGCGCGGTCGGCAACGGTGCGTACAGGTCGCCCTCGAACACCCGGGCCGGTTCGGCGAGGTTGCGTCGCGCGCACCGGACCGCGGCAGGGTCGATGTCGACCGCGTACAACTCGACGCCGTCGAGGGTGTCGGCGAGCGCGGCGCCCACCGCTCCCGAACCGCAGCACAGGTCGACCACGACCGCGTGCGGGCACGCGAGGGCGGCGGCCTGCTCGACGAGGAACGCGGTGCGACGCCGCGGCACGAACACCCGCGGATCGACCTCGATCCGGAGCCCGCAGAATTCGGCCCAGCCGAGGACGTGTTCGAGCGGGACGCCTGCGACGCGGCGGTCCAGCATCGAGGCGAGTTCGTCCGACGTCCGGGCGGCGGCGACGATCAGGCGCGCCTCGTCCTCGGCGAACACACAACCGGCGGCGCGCAGCCTCGTGACGAGGACGAACTCGAGGGACGGGGAGAGAGACACTGGCATGGGAGAGCCTTTCGGAATGCCGATGGGCGCTCTCCCGGTCACCTTATGTCGGTACGACCGCGCGGTCGCGAAGTGAGAGCACCCGACCTGAACGAACGGACACGGGTCTCACCTCCTCGATACGGATCCTGCTCGGAGTCGCAACACTACCGACAGCGGTGGTCGCCGGGAAGCCGAACAGCCGGAATCGGCATACACCGGAGCGACGGTGGGTATCCCCTGGGCGTGCCGAGCTGACCAGGTGGATCGGTCGTCGGCGCGAAGCTCGGACCGCTCCATCCGCATTGTGCCGGCGGATACAATCGAGGTTTCCGCGCTACGTATGGCGGATCTCGGATAGGACCTCGTATGGCCGATCAGGCGAAGCTTCTCGACTATCTGAAGCGCGTCACCGCGGACCTCTATCAGGCGCGGGAGAAGCTCCGTGAGGTCGAGGGCGTGAGCCGCGAACCGATCGCCGTCATCGGCATGGGCTGCCGGTTCCCCGGCGGTGTGCGATCGCCGCGGGACCTGTGGCGGCTGGTCGAGTCGGGTTCGGACACCGTCGCCGGGTTCCCCGAGGACCGCGGCTGGGGCCTGGCGGATCTTTACGACCCGAAGGCCGAGCAGGCCGGTAAGACGTACACGGTGCAGGGCAGTTTCCTCGACGACCCCGCCGGGTTCGACCCCGAGGTCTTCGGCATCTCGCCGCGCGAGGCGCTGGCGATGGATCCGCAGCAGCGGCTTCTCCTCGAGACGAGCTGGGAGACGTTCGAGCATGCCGGCATCGACCCGCGGTCGGTGCACGGCAGGCAGGTCGGCGTCTTCACCGGGCTGTCCGGCATCGACTATGCGGCGCGGGCGGGCGGCATGCCGCCCGAGGATCTGGAGGGTTACTTCATCACCGGCAACGCGATGAGCGTCGCGTCCGGCCGGGTGGCGTACAGCTTCGGACTGAACGGACCCGCGATCACGGTCGACACCGCGTGCTCGTCGTCGTTGGTGTCCATCCACCTCGCCATGCAGGCGCTGCGCAGCGGTGAGTGTGAACTGGCGCTGGCGGGCGGAGCGACCGTCATGGCGACCCCCGCGGTGTTCGTGGAGTTCAGCCGTCAGCGCGGGCTGGCCCGCGACGGGCGGTGCAAGGCGTTCTCCGCCGCGGCGGACGGCACCGCGTGGGGTGAGGGCGCGGGGATGGTCGCGCTGGAGCGACTGTCCGACGCGGAGCGCAAGGGCCGCCGGATCCTGGCCGTCATCCGGGGCAGCGCGGTGAACCAGGACGGCGCCAGCAACGGCCTGACCGCACCGAACCGGCAGGCTCAGGAGCGGGTGATCGCGCAGGCACTGGCGAATGCGGGGCTCGGACCCGGCGACGTCGACGTGGTCGAGGCGCACGGCACGGGCACGAAACTGGGTGACCCGATCGAGGCGGCCGCCCTCCTGGCCGGTTACGGCCGCGAGCGCCCCGCCGACCGTCCGTTGTGGCTCGGCTCGGTGAAGTCGAATCTCGGGCACACCCAGGCGGCCGCGGGCGTCGCCGGGGTGATCAAGATGATCATGGCGATGCGGCACGGTGTCCTGCCGAAGACTCTGCACGTGGACCGGCCGACCCCGCACGTCGACTGGTCCGCCGGTGCGGTGTCGCTGCTCACCGAGAACCGGGAGTGGCCCGAATCCGACCGTCCCCGCCGGGCCGCGGTCTCGTCGTTCGGCATCAGCGGCACCAACGCCCACGTCGTGCTGGAAGAGGCGCCGCCGGTCGAGCCTTCACCTGACGAACCACCCCGTCCACCTGACGAAGTCGTCGCCTGGTTCGTGTCGGGACACACCGAGCCCGCACTGCGCGCGCAGGCCGAGCGGTTACGCGAGTACGTCACCGGCCACCCCGACCTGACGCCGGCCGCGGTGGCAGGCGCCCTGCTGGGTTCCCGGGCCACGTTCGACCACCGCGCCGCCGTGATCGGCGCACAGCCCCACGCCCTGCTGAACGGCCTCGACGCGCTCAGCCGCGGCGCGCCCAGCGCCGACGTGGTCACCGGTGTGGCGCTGGAGGCCGGCGACCGTCCGGTGTTCGTCTTCCCCGGCCAGGGTTCGCAGTGGGTGGGCATGGCCACCGAACTGCTGGACACGTCACCGGTGTTCGCCGACACCGTGCGGGAGTGCGCCGAAGCGCTGGCTCCGTACACGAACTTCTCGCTGCTGGACGTGCTGCGCGACCGCGATCCTGCCGCGCTCGACCGGGTCGACGTGGTGCAACCGGCGCTGTTCGCGATGATGGTCGGGCTCGCCGGGCTGTGGCGTTCCCACGGCGTCGAACCGGCGGCGGTGGTCGGGCATTCGCAGGGCGAGATCGCGGCCGCGTACGTCTCGGGGGCGCTGAGTCTTTCCGACGCGGCGCTCGTCGTGGCGGCCCGCAGCCGGGTGATCGGCGCGTCGGCCCGGCGGGGCGGCGGGATGGCGTCGGTGACGCTGCCCGCGGACCTCGTGCGGGAGAAGATTCAGCCCTGGGCCGGGGCCGTCGAGGTCGCGGCGATCAACGGTCCGTCCGCGACGGTGATCTCCGGCCCCGTCGACGCCCTCGACCTGCTGATCGCACAGTTGCAGAGCGACGGCGTCCAGGCCAGGCGGATCGCGGTGGAATACGCCTCGCACTGCGCGGACGTGTCCGTACTGCGTGAGCCGATTCTCGACGTCCTCGCGTCGATCACCCCCCGCCGGTCGCGGATTCCGTTCTACTCGTCGGTGACCGGTGGCGTGCTGGACGGCACCGCGCTGGACGCCGACTACTGGTACCGCAATCTGCGCCGGACCGTCCGGTTCGAGCAGGCGACGAGATCACTGGCCGCGGACGGGTACCGGTTGTTCGTCGAGTCGTGCAGCCACCCCGTCCTCACAGTGGCGTTGCAGGAAACCCTCGACTCGGCGGGCGTCGCCGGCCGCGCCATCGGCACCATCCGCCGCGACCGCGCGGGGCTGCGGCAGTTCACCGCCGCGCTCGCCGAGGCGCAGGTCCACGGACTGCACGTCGAGTGGGACCGGGTGAGCTGGGCCCGGCACGACAACCGGCAGCAGTGGGTGGACCTCCCCACGTACGCCTTCCAGCATCGCCGCTACTGGCTGGAGAGCCCGGTTCCGCAGGGCGATTTCGCGTCCACAGGCATGGAGTCGGGCGGACACCCGATGCTCGCCGCGTCGGTCGAACTCGGCGACGGCCGGGGCGCCGTGTTCACGGGACTGCTGTCGCCCCAACGCCTTCCCTGGCTGAGCGACCACGGCGTCGACGGCACGGTCATCCTGCCGGGCACGGCTTTCGTGGAACTCGCCCTGCACGCGGGGAACCGCGTCGGGTGCGGCCGGCTCGAGGAACTCGCCATCGAGGCACCCCTGGTGATTCCCGCGGAGGGCGAGGTGGCATTGCAGGTGAGCGCGCTCGCCGACGGCGAGGCGGGCCGATCCACGGTGTCGGTGCACTCCCGGCCCGCGGATGCCGCGCCGGACACGCCATGGACCCGGCATGCCACCGGCACGCTCACGGTCGCCGCGGACACCGCCGACTCCCTCGAACAGCAGTGGCCACCCGCGGAGGTCACGCCGATCGACGTGCGGGGCCTGTACGACGTGCTCGACGACGCCGGCTACGAGTACGGCCCGGCCTTCCGGGGCCTGAAGGCGGCGTGGCGCCGGGGCGACGACCTGTACGGCGAGGTCCGGCTGAGCGGAGAGGACCCGGCCGCCGCGGTCGCGGGGTACGGGATCCATCCGGCGGTACTCGATGCGGCGCTGCACCTGATTGCGCTCGGAGCCGCGGACACCGGCATCCGGCTGCCGTTCGCCTGGGACAAGGTGCAACTGCACGCCGTGGGCGCCACCGCCCTGCGCGTGCACGTCACCACGACCGGGCCCGAGCGGTACCGGGTCTCCGCGTACGACGCGGCAGGCAGACCGGTGTTGACCGCCGAGTCGCTGGCGCTGCGGCCGCTCGGCGAGGCGGGTGTGCCTGCCGCCCGGGTCCGCGACAGCCTGTACCGGGTGGAGTGGATGCCGGTGGGTGCGTCCAGCACTTCGCCGGCGGACCTGCTGCCGCTCGACGAGGCGCTGGCGGGCGGCGATCCGGACGGTCGCGTGCTGTGGCTCGACCGCGCACCGGGCGACGAGGCGGACGTGCCGGCCCGGTCGCACGCCGCCGCGGAGTCGACGCTGCAGGCGGTCCGGTCCTGGCTCGGCGACGATCGCCTGGCCGAGACCCGCCTGCTGGTCACGACGCGGCTCGCGGTGGCGGTCCGGGACGACGACCCGGTCGACGACGTGTCCGCCGCGCCCGCGTGGGGGCTGATCGGCGCGGTGCAGAACGAGCACCCGGACCGCATCACCCTGGTCGACCTGGACGCGGCGGCCGGTGAACTCTCCGATCCCGCGCTGCTGTCCATGGCCCTGGCCTGCAACGAACCTCAGCTGGCGGTCCGGGACGGGGTGCTGCTGGCGCCGATGCTCGCCGCGGTGACCCCCGCGACGGCCGCGCCCGACGAGGGCCCCGCCACGTTCGGCCCGGACGGCACCGTCCTGATCACCGGCGGCACCGGCACCATCGGCAGGCTGATCGCCCGGCACCTCGTCGCGCAGCACGGGGTGCGGCGGCTGGTGCTGACCGGCCGGCGCGCGCTCGACGCCGAGGCCGAAGACGAACTGCGGGCCGAGTTCGCCGAGTCGGGAACGGACGTCGACGCTGTCTCGTGCGACGTGGCCGACCGCGACGCGGTGGCCGCGCTGCTCGCCGGCATTCCCGACCTGTCCGGCGTGATCCACGCCGCCGGCGTGCTCGAGGACGCCACCGCCGCCACCCTGAGCGCGGAGCAGTTGCACGCGGTTCTGCGCCCCAAGGTGGACGGCGCCTGGCATCTGCACGACCTCACGCGGGACCGCGACCTGTCGGCGTTCGTGCTGTTCTCCTCGGCGGCGGGCGTGCTCGGCGGCGCGGGACAGGCGAACTATGCGGCGGCGAACGTCTTCCTCGACGCACTCGCACAGCACCGCCGTGCCCGCGGGCTGCCCGCGACGTCCATGGCCTGGGGGCTGTGGGACCGGCCCAGCGGGATGACGTCCCATCTGAATGCGGCCGATCTGGACAGGTTGCAGCGCAACGGCATCGACACCATCAGCCCGGAGGCAGGGCTGGCACTGTTCGACGCCGCACTCGCCGTGAATCGTCCGTTGATCGTGCCGGTCCGGCTGTCGACGCGCGCCTCCCGATCCGAGGGCGAGTCGCTGCCGCCGATCCTGCGCCGGGTGCTCGGGGTCCGTCGTCGCCGCGCCGCTGCCGCCGATTCCCCGACCGGCCTGACCGAGGAGTTGCGGGCACTGGACCCCGGAGAGCGGCACAGCCGGGTGCTCGACATCGTCACCACCCACGTGGCGGCCGTGCTGGGTCACGAAGGCAAGGAGGCGATCGACCCGGAACGTGCCTTCAAGCAACTCGGTTTCGACTCGCTGACCGCGGTGCAACTGCGCAATCAGCTGGCGACCGCCACCGGTGTGCGTCTGGCCGCGACGGTGGTGTTCGACCATCCCACCGCGGACGCGCTCACCCAGGAACTGGTGTCCCGCCTGCTCGGGGACGAGGCGGCTCCGCAGCCGGCAGGCCCGACACGGGCCCGGCGGGACGACGACCCGATCGTGATCGTCGGGATGGCGTGCCGCTACCCGGGCAAGGTGTACAGCCCGGAGGACCTGTGGCGACTCGTCCGCGACGGCCACAACGCGGTGGGCGCGTATCCCCACAACCGGGGCTGGAATCTCGACGAGGTGTACGACCCCGACCCGAACCGGCCCGGCACCACGTACATGAAGGAGGGCGGGTTCCTCTACGACGCAGACGAATTCGACGCCGCATTCTTCGGAATCAGCCCGCGCGAGGCGATCGCGATGGACCCACAGCACCGGCTGCTCCTCGAGAGCGCCTGGGAAGCCCTGGAAGAGGCCGGGATCCAGCCGACCGCGCCCGGGCTCACCGACACCGGTGTGTTCGTCGGGCTGATGGGCGGCGACTACGGCTTCCACCTGATGGCGCAGCGCAACGTCGACGCCGAGGGCTATCTGATGACCGGGACCAGCAACAGCGTGGCGTCCGGCCGGATCTCCTACACGCTCGGCTTCACCGGTCCCGCGGTCACGGTGGACACGGCGTGCTCGTCGTCGCTGGTGGCCATGCATCTCGCGGCGCGGGCGCTGCGCGACGGTGAATGCGCGCTGGCGCTGGCCGGCGGGGCGACGGTGATGGCCACACCCGGTGTGCTGGTCGAGTTCAGCCGCCAGCGCGGGCTCGCCTCGGACGGACGCTGCAAGCCGTTCTCCGACCGGGCCGACGGCACCGGGCTCAGCGAGGGCGCGGGAATGGTGGTGCTGGAACGGCTCAGCGACGCCCGGCGCAACGGGCACCGGGTGCTGGCGATCGTCCGCGGATCCGCGGTCAACCAGGACGGGGCGTCCAACGGGTTGACCGCCCCGAACGGGCCGTCCCAGGAACGCGTCATCCGCCAGGCTCTGGCCGACGCCGCGCTCGGCCCCACCGACATCGACGCCGTGGAGGCGCACGGCACCGGCACGACGCTCGGCGACCCGATCGAGGCGCAGGCGCTGCTCGCCGCGTACGGGCAGGGCCGGGAGGGCAGGCCGCTCTGGCTCGGTTCCGTCAAGTCGAACATCGGCCATTCCCAGGCGGCGGCGGGCGTCGCCGGCGTGATCAAGATGGTGATGGCGATGCGGCACGGGGTGCTGCCCCCGAGCCTGCACGGCGACGTCCCCACCCGGCACGTCGACTGGACCGCGGGCGAGGTGTCGCTGCTCGGCGAATCGGTTGCGTGGCCGGAAACCGGGCGGCCCCGGCGGGCGGCCGTGTCGTCCTTCGGGATCAGCGGCACCAATTCGCACATGATCCTCGAACAGCCACCCGAGGACGTGGTGCCGGAGGCCTCGCCGCCGTCGGCGTCGCCACTGGTGTGGGTGCTCTCAGGGAAGACCGGCGACGCACTGCGCGCGCAGGCCACCCGGTTGGCGGAATTCCTCGACACGAGCGAGACCGAACTCCCGGACCCGGCCGACCTCGCCTACTCGCTGGCCACCACCCGATCCGGTTTCACGCACCGCGCCGCGGTGATCGGGCAAACGCTGGACGACCTGCGCGACGGCCTCGCCCGCATCGTCACGGAGCGTCCCGGCGGCAACGTCGTCACCGGGACGAGCGCCCGCGGCAAGACGGCGTTCATGTTCACCGGCCAGGGCGCGCAGCGCATCGGCATGGGCCGCGGCCTCTACGACACCTACCCGGTGTTCGCGACGGCACTGGACGAGGTCTGCTCCGTCCTCGACGAGCATGTGGAAACGCCGGTACGGCAGGTCATCTGGGACGAGGACGACGGCGCGAAGCTCGACAGCACCGAATACACCCAGCCGGCCCTGTTCGCGATCGAGGTCGCGCTGTATCGGCTGCTGCGGGAGTGGGGCATCACCCCCGACTACCTGATCGGCCATTCGATCGGCGAGATCACCGCGGCCCACGTCGCGGGTGTCTTCAGCCTGCCCGATGCGGCTGCCCTGGTCGGTGACCGGGGACGGTTGATGCAGTCCACCAAACCGGGTCTGATGATCGCCGTCCGGGCACGCGAGGAGGACATCCTGCCGCGGATCGACGGCCGCGTCGATCTCGCGGCCGTCAACGGCGCCGAATCCGTCGTCCTCGCCGGCGGCGAACGCGACGTGCACGCCGTCGCCGCCGAACTGTCCGCCGCCGGACTGAAGACCACGAGCCTGCGGGTCGAACGGGCCTTCCACTCGACCCTGATGGATCCCATCCTCGACCAGTTCACCGCCGTGCTGTCCAAGCTGACGGCGCAGCCGCCGAAGATCCCGGTCGTCTCCAACGTCACCGGACGCGTCGCCGCCGCCGAGGAACTCGTGTCCCCGGAGTACTGGACCCGGCACATCCGGCACACGGTGCGGTTCCACGACGGCATTCGCGCCCTCGACGAACTCGGCGTCACCCGCCTCGTCGAGGTCGGTCCCGGCGCGACCCTGGCGGCACTCGCCGCCGAGGTCGTCCCAAACACGATCGCCACACTGCCCGGGCGCGAGAACGAGGCGCACGGGATCATCGAGGCGGTCGCCGCCGCCTACGTGCAGGGCGCAACCGTCGACTGGGATCGGGTGCTGCCCGGCCGCCGCCGCGTGGCCCTGCCCACGTACGCATTCCAGCGCCGCTCCTACTGGCCGACGGCGGCCGTCCGGAACACCGGCGATCCGACCGAACTGGGGCTGACCCCGTCCGATCATCCGCTGCTCGGTGCCGCGGTGACCCTCGACGACGATGCGACCCTGTTCACGGGACAGCTGTCGCTGCACCGGGATCCCTGGCTCGTGTCACCGTCGGTCGACGACGGCGACACCCCGGTACCCGACCACGGCGAGGCGAAGACGGTGCTGCCCGCGGTGCCGGTCGAACTCGCCCTGCACGCGGCCCACCACGTCGGTCTCGACCACATCGACGAACTCACCCTGCACCACCCGCTCGTCCTCCCGACGTCGGGGCTGGCCTCGATCCGGGTGCTCGTGTCGCCGCCGGGCACCACCGGGGCCCGCAGCGTCACCGTCTCGTCGAAGTCGGGTGACCCCGACAGCCCGGACAGCTGGGTTCGGAACGCGTCGGCGACAATCGACGACGTCACCGGCTCGTCGGCCCAAGTGCCGCAACAGGATCCGGGCGACACCGAGACCGAGGTGCGGCTCGGGGACGGCGTCGACACGAGTGGGTTCGGCATCCACCCGGTGCTGCTGCAGGCCGCGATCGAACCCCTCCTCGGGTGGGACGGCTGGCCCCAGACGTGGTCGGGAATCCGTCTGCACACCGTCGGTGCCGACGCGGTGACCGCCCGGTTCACGCCCGGCGACGACGGGAGGCACCGCGTCGCCGCCGTCGACCCCGCCGGTGAACCGGTGCTGACCGTCGATGCGCTGCGCGTGGTGCAGCGGGCGGACGACGGGGGTCGTCCGGCGTCGCTGCGACTGCACCGGACCGCCTGGATCCGGGTGGAGGTCGCGCCGTCCGAGCCTCGCGGACCGGTGGTCGTCCTCGGCGCCGACGGGTTCGGCGACCCGGGCACCGGTTCGACGTTCCCGGGGTGTCCCGACCTGGAGGCGTTGCGGACGGCGATGGAGTCCGGGCCGGACGAAGACGACCGGCGTCCGTGGACGGTGCTGGTCGGGTGCGCGACCGACGGCGACCACGGTCCGGACGCGACCCACGAACTGTGCGCGCGGGTGCTGCGACTGCTGCAGGAGTGGCAGGACGACGACACGTTCGCCGACAACCCGCTCGTGATCGTGACCCGCAACGCCATGGTCACCGACGACGGGCAGGACCACGACGCTCGCCCCGACCTCGCGGCCGCGGCGGTGTGGGGCCTGGTGGGCTCCGCCCAGAACGAGAACCCGGACCGGTTCGTGCTGATCGACCTCGACGACGCATCGGACGCCGAGGCCGCGATCACGTCGGCACTGGCGAGCGGGGAACCGCAGGTGGCGGCCCGGAACGGCACCCTCTGTGCACCGCGGTTGCGGCGCATGCCCGCCGTCGACGAACCGACCCCGTTCGATCCCGGCGGCACGGTGCTGGTCACCGGCGGCACCGGCACGGTCGGGTCTCTGGTCGCCCACCACCTGGTGACCGAGCACGGGGTACGACACCTGCTGCTGACCAGCAGGCGCGGGCCCGGCGCCGAGGGCAGCGACCGGTTGCGCCGTGAACTGGGCGATCTGGGCGCCGAGGTGAGCATCGTCGCCTGCGACACCGCGGACGAGTCGGCGGTCGCCGGGTTGCTGGCGGGGATACCGTCCGAGCATCCACTGACGGCGGTGATCCACGCGGCAGGCGTGATCGACGACGGCACCCTGGCGTCGCTGACGCCCGAGCGACTCGACACGGTCCTGCGGCCGAAGGTCGACGCGGCCTGGCACCTGCACCGGTTGACCGCGGACAGCGACCTGCGGGCGTTCGTCGTGTTCTCCTCACTCGCCGGCGTCCTCGGCGCTCCCGGGCAGGCGAACTATGCGGCCGCGAACATGTTCCTCGACGCCCTCGCCCACCACCGGCACGCCCTCGGGCTGCCCGGACTCTCGATCGCGTGGGGCATGTGGGCGACACCCAGCGCCATGACCGACAACCTCGGTGCCATCGACCTCGCCCGCGCCCGCCTCAGCGGGATGGTTCCCATGCCCGCAGCCGACGGCCTGGCGCTGTTCGACAGCGCGCTGGCCGCCGGTGCCCCCACCGTCGCGGCCGCGCGGTTCGACCACTCCGGTTCGGCCGCACCGTACGTTCCCCCACCGCTGCGGGGCCTGATCCGGGAGTCGCGCCCCCACGCCGCGGGATCGGACTCGGTCGTGACCGGGCCGAAGGGGTCGGGGCCGTCGGACTGGTCGCAGCGACTCGCCGACCTGTCGATCCCCGAACAGCGGCACCTGATGCTCGACCTCGTGCGGGGCGGGGCCGCCACCGTGCTCGGCTACGACGCGTCCGACTCCGTGGACCCCGACCAGGCGTTCAAGGAACTCGGCTTCGATTCACTCGCGGCCGTCGCGCTCCGCAACCATCTCGGCGCCGCTACAGGGCTGCGGTTGCCGCCGACCATGGTGTTCGACCACCCGAGTCCGCGGGCCGTCGCCGAGTTCCTGCGCTCGGAACTCGTTCCGGATCCGATGTCGGTGGCGCTCGCCGACGTCGACCGGCTTCGCGCCACCATCGCCGAACTCGGCGACGACGCCGAGGCGCGGTCGGCCATCGCGCACCGCCTCGGAAGCCTCCTCGCCGAGGTCGGAACGTCCGACGACGCGCATGCCGCCGCGGTCGACAAGATTCATGCCGCAACGAGTGAGGAGATCCTGGACCTGATCGATCGCGGTCTCTGACCGGGAACAGCGTGGGTGATCGCCGCCGGGAACACCGGCCCCGCAGGCGATACGATCGTCGCCGTCACAGGCCTCGAAAGGAATCACACGCCCCATGCGCCGCACCCTTGCTCTGACCGCCCTCACCGTCTGCTCCGCGGCACTCCTCACCGCCTGCGGTGGTGGCGACACCGACACCGCAGCATCCGAGACCACGTCCGCCTCGGCGTCCGTGGCGGCGCGGACGACCGCCGCCACCGCGCCCGGCAGCCGAGTGTTCGCGGTCGCCGACGACCCGCAGACGGCCGCCGACTATCTGGCCTACCTGCGCGCGAACAACCAGACCGTCACCGACGACGACCTGGCGGTCCATCAGGCCGGCGAGATCTGCACCGCCCTCGACGCGGGCAAACCGCTCGACCAGGTGCGTGAGGAGTGGACGCCGATGCTCACCAACGACGGCGTCTACCCGTACATCATCGGCGCGATCACGCGGTACTGCCCGGACCACGAGAACGTCCTCAACTAGGCGCTCCGCGCCCGTGCGTGGTTAACGAGTCTCTGCGCTCGCCGGCCACGCACGGGCGGCGGAGCCGCCCTGTGGGAATACCTGGACGCAGCGGGTGTTACACACCATGCAGTAGTTGAACAATCAATTACCTGAGTACGAGGAGACACCCCATGCCAGCCGTGACGGTCGACAACATCCTTGCCCTGCCGCGTATCGACGCGCCTGCTCCCGGCGCCGTCGACCGCCCGGTCCGTTCGCTCACCACCGCACCCGTCGGGTACGAGGGCGAAGGGTTCCCGGTGCGCCGCGCGTTCGCCGGCATCGACCTGCCGGCCCTCGACCCGTTCATCCACATGGACCAGATGGGCGAGGTCGACTACGCACCCGGTGAACCCAAGGGCACCCCGTGGCATCCGCACCGCGGCTTCGAGACCGTCACCTACATGATCGACGGCATCATGGAGCACCAGGATTCCAACGGCGGCGGCGGAACCATCGGTGGCGGCGACACCCAGTGGATGACCGCGGGTGGCGGCATCCTGCACATCGAGACCCCGCCCGAGCATCTGGTGACGAGCGGTGGCCTGTTCCACGGCGTCCAACTGTGGGTGAACCTGCCGCGCGACAACAAGATGGCCGCACCCCGCTACCAGGACATCACCGGCGCGAAGGTGGCCCTGCTGTCCTCGTCCGACGGCGGCGCTCTCGTTCGCGTGATCGCCGGCGACGTGGACGGTCACCACGGTCCCGGTTCCACCTACACGCCGATCAGCCTCGTCCACGCGACGGTCGCGCCGGGCGCGAGCCTGACGCTGCCGTGGAACCCCGAGTTCAACGCGCTCGCCTACGTCCTCGCGGGCGAGGGGCTCGTCGGGTCGGAGCGCCGTCCGATCCGCATGGGTCAGACGGCCGTCTTCGGACGCGGTGACACCCTGACGATCGCCGCGGCCGACACGCAGGATTCGCGGACCAAGTCGTTCGAGGTGTTCGTCCTCGGCGGCAAGCCGATCCGCGAGCCCGTCGCGATGGCCGGACCGTTCGTCATGAACACCAAGGCCGAGGTGCTGCAGGCGTTCGAGGACTTCCAGGCCGGTCGCCTGGGTTCCGTTCCCGCAGCGCACGAGACGCTCGCCTGACGGGTACGTGAGCGGCAAAGCGCGCGCGAGCACACTTTGCCACTCACGTACCGGAAGTCCCAGCGCGACAACCGCTCAGGGGGCGACCCGTCAGGGTCGCCGGATCTTCGCGTCGATGCGGTGGATGCGCAGGTCGTGTGGCGGGATCCGGAACGTCTCGACCACCCGGACCGTCGCGAGGGTGCGGCCGAGGAGTCCGGCGTCCAGGAGGTAGTCGACGGTGACGTCGTCGCCGTCGACCGTCCACACGCAGTCGCGGATCGACCGGATCACCCGGTACTGGGGGCCGCCGGACAGGCTTCGGCGCAGGTGATTTCCGGAGAATGCCGTCTTCAGCCCCATCTCGTACCGCACGGCCCGGGGTTCGATGGGCACCGAGTTGCCGTCGTGGCTGAGCAACGCGTCCAGATAGGCCCGGGCGACATCGACCTGTGTGTTCATCTCAGTAGTCGAACACTTCGGTCGCGGCGAGCACCAGCGTTTCCGCGTCGTCGCAGCTAGGTGCGGACGCCGCGACGGACGCCGTCAGCCGGTTGCCGATTTTGTCCCGTTCGCTCATCGGGCTCGACGGCACGTTCGTGTCGAACACTTCCCCCGGATAGAAGTAGTAGTGGCATTCGATCGCGTCCCGGAAGTAGGTGAACGGCTTGTCGTCGAGTTCGACCGTTTCGGGTCCGCCGGCCTGCGACGGTTCCGGCGACAGCGCCAGCTGCACGGACGCCTCGGCGCCGCCGCGGAGTGTCAGGAGACATTCGTAGGGGCGGCTGCCGGGGGTGAACGCCTCGACGCCCCGTCCGGACAGCTGCTCGACCACCCGGCACGGATCCTGTTGCGCGAGAGGAATATCCGACGGCCAAGACACCGGGGACCCCAGCCTGCCCACGACCGATGCGAGTACCGTGCGCGCCTCCGCGCAGTCGTCGCCCGCCGCGGAGTCGCCCGTCCCGCCTGCCCCGTCGAGGTACGACACGTGCCCCCAGCGCCCCGGCGCGTCTGCCGCGCCCGGGACCGGCGGCAGCGAGAAGTAGAGGGTGCACGTGCCCGGGAGTGCGCCGGCCGCGGGACGCACCTCGATTCCCGACGTCGCCTCCCCCGCACCGGTGCGCTCCGTGGGTTCGCGTTCACCCACCGTCACCTCGACCCAGACGGGGTTGGCGGGTGTGCCGCGGGCAGGCACCAGTTCGGCGTGGCAGGTCGACAGGTCGCCGACGGGCCCGTACGCGGTGACCTGCCCGAACGAGGCGATCAGATCTCGGTCGAGCAGACCGCACGGGGCGAGGTCGCGGGCCGCGGCGGCGACGGCCAACTCCGCGCGGGTGTGCTCGCTGACCGGCAGGCCGTAGATCGGCTCGCCTGTCCGGGTGACGCTCGGCGCCCCCGCGACGACGCCGGAACACGACACCAGCAGCATCGCAAAAGTGGCGGCCACCAGCGGTGATACCACCGTCGCGCTGCGGCCCACCGCTCTCTCCTCACTCGGACTTCGAACCCCGGCACGCGAACGATGGTGCCCGGAGTACAGTCTGAGTATGCAGCGCGCACTCCTCCTTGGTTGCCGCGACGGGGTCTGATCCAGACTGGCTTCCCGTCGCGGGGTTTCGCGTGCGCCGGTCGACACAGCCGTTGGACTCAGAAAGTCCACATCGAACCTGGAGATCAATCCCATGTCCCCCGCTGACGCCTTTACCTCCGGAACGCGCACCATCACGCCGCCTTCCAAGCCTGCTCCCTCCGATCAGCCGGAATGGAACACGCAGAAGAATTCGTCGATGCCGACGTTCCGCTACCGCTCCTTCTCCGAGGAAGTGGAGCCGGTGTCGCTGCCGGATCGCACGTGGCCCGACAAGATCATCGACCGCGCCCCGCAGTGGTGCGCCGTCGATCTCCGTGACGGCAACCAGGCACTGATCGACCCGATGAGCCCCGCCCGCAAGCGCCGCATGTTCGAACTGCTGGTGCGGATGGGGTACAAGGAGATCGAGGTCGGCTTCCCGTCGGCGAGCCAGACGGATTTCGACTTCGTCCGCGAGATCATCGAAGACGGCGCGATTCCGGACGACGTCACCATTCAGGTGCTCACGCAGTCCCGGCCGGAGCTGATCAAGCGCACGTTCGAGGCCTGTGAGGGCGCGAACAAGGTGATCGTCCACTTCTACAATTCGACGTCCGTCCTGCAGCGCCGGGTGGTGTTCAAGGCCGACCGCGAGGTGATCAAGAAGATCGCGACGGACGCGGCGACCCTGGCCCTCGAAGAGGCGAAGAAGTACCCGGACACGCAGTGGCGCTGGGAGTACTCCCCCGAGTCGTACACCGGCACGGAACTCGAGTACGCCAAGGAGGTGTGCGACGCCGTCACCGAGGTGCTGCAGCCGACGCCGCAGAACCCGGTGATCCTGAACCTGCCCGCCACCGTGGAGATGGCGACGCCGAACGTGTACGCCGACTCCATCGAGTGGATGCACCGCAACCTGGCCCGCCGCGACTCGGTCATCCTGTCGCTGCACCCGCACAACGACCGCGGCACCGGCGTGGCCGCCGCCGAACTGGGTTACCAGGCCGGGGCCGACCGCATCGAGGGCTGCCTGTTCGGTAACGGCGAGCGCACCGGCAACGTCTGCCTGGTCACGCTCGGACTCAACATGTTCACCCGGGGCGTCGACCCGCAGATCGACTTCTCGAACATCGACGAGATCCGCCGCACCGTCGAGTACTGCAACCAGCTGCCCGTCCACGAGCGCCACCCGTACGGCGGCGACCTCGTGTACACCGCGTTCTCCGGCAGCCACCAGGACGCGATCAACAAGGGTCTCGACGCGATGAAGTTCGACGCCGACTCGCAGGACGCGGACGTCGACGACATCCTGTGGGCGGTCCCCTACCTGCCGATCGACCCGAAGGACGTGGGCCGCACGTACGAGGCCGTGATCCGCGTGAACTCGCAGTCCGGCAAGGGCGGCGTCGCGTACATCATGAAGGCCGATCACGGGCTGGTGCTGCCGCGTCGCCTGCAGATCGAGTTCTCGCAGGCCGTCCAGCGGATCACCGACGGCGAGGGCGGCGAGGTGTCGCCCAAGGAGATGTGGGACGTTTTCCACGAGGAGTACCTGGCTCCGATCACGCCGCTCGAGCGGATGAAGCAGAAGGTCACCGCGGCCGAGGAGGACGGCGGCACCGACTCCATCACCGCGACGGTGAAGGTCGACGGCAAGGAGCACGAGATCTCGGGTTCGGGCAACGGCCCGCTCGCCGCGTTCGTCGACGCGCTCGCCACGATCGACTTCGACGTGCGCGTCCTCGACTACTCGGAGCACGCCATGTCGGCGGGCGACGACGCCCAGGCGGCCGCGTACGTCGAGTGCGCGGTGACCGCTCCCGACGGGCGGAACACCGTGGTCTGGGGTGTCGGCATCGCGACGTCGATCACCACCGCGTCGCTGCGCGCCGTCGTCTCGGCGGTCAACCGGGCGCACTGACCGCTGCCGCACCACCGCTGCCGCAGGCGCGCATCACGTGCACCTGCGGCAGCGTCGTTTCCGGGGCCGCTCATTTTCAGGCCCTCGGAAAATGGCGCTCTCCGGGCACCGGGTGACTACCCTGGTAACGGAGTCCACACCGGACCCGAACCGCCTCGGACCCCTCGGGGGGCGTCGTGAATCTGGCATTTCAACAGCATCGTCCGGTCCGTCCGTATCCGGCCCGGCGCCGCGCCAAGGGCAGCTTCTTCTACAAGATGATCACGACGACGGATCCCAAGGACCTGGGGATTCTGTACCTGATCACGTCGTTCGCCTTCTTCATGGCCGGCGGTCTGATGGCGCTGCTGATCCGCGGCGAACTGGCCGTCCCGGGTCTGCAGTTCCTGTCGAACGAGCAGTACAACCAGCTGTTCACGATGCACGGCACGATCATGCTGCTGCTGTATGCGACGCCGATCGTGTTCGGGTTCGCCAACTACATCCTGCCGCTGCAGATCGGTGCCCCCGACGTCGCGTTTCCCCGCCTCAACGCATTCAGTTACTGGGCGTTCCTGTTCGGCGGGACCATCGCGATCGCGGGCTTCGTCACCCCGGGCGGTGCCGCGGACTTCGGCTGGACGGCGTACTCGCCGCTGACGAGCGCGCTGCACTCGCCGGGCGTCGGCGCCGACCTGTGGATCATGGGGCTGGCGCTGTCCGGCCTCGGCACCATCCTCGGCGGGGTCAACATGATCACCACCGTCATCTGCCTGCGGGCGCCGGGCATGACGATGTTCCGGATGCCGATCTTCACGTGGAACATCTTCGTCACCAGCATCCTGATCCTGGTCGCGTTCCCGATCCTCACGGCCGCGCTGATGGGTCTGTTCGTCGACCGGCACCTGGGCGGGAACCTGTACGACCCGGCGACCGGCGGCGTGCTGCTGTGGCAGCACCTGTTCTGGTTCTTCGGCCACCCGGAGGTGTACATCGTGGCGCTGCCGTTCTTCGGCATCGTCACGGAGGTCTTCCCGGTGTTCAGCCGCAAACCGGTGTTCGGGTACAACGGGCTCGTCTACGCGACGATCGCCATCGCGGCCCTGTCGATCGCCGTGTGGGCGCACCACATGTACGCGACCGGCGCGGTGCTGCTCCCGTTCTTCTCGTTCATGACGTTCCTGATCGCGGTGCCCACCGGGGTGAAGATCTTCAACTGGGTCGGCACCATGTGGAAGGGTCAGCTGACGTTCGAGACCCCCATGCTGTTCTCGCTCGGCTTCCTCATCACGTTCATCTTCGGTGGCCTCACCGGCGTCATCCTCGCGAGCCCGCCGCTGGACTTCCACGTCACGGACAGCTACTTCGTCATCGCCCACTTCCACTACGTGCTGTTCGGGACGATCGTCTTCGCCACCTACGCCGGCATCTACTTCTGGTTCCCGAAGATGACCGGACGCATGCTCGACGAACGCCTCGGCAAGTGGCACTTCTGGACGACGTTCACCGGGTTCCACGGCACGTTCCTCGTCCAGCACTGGCTCGGCGCGGAGGGGATGCCGCGCCGCTACGCCGACTACCTGCCCTCGGACGGCTTCACCGTTCTCAACTCGGTGTCGACGGTGTTCGCGTTCGTCCTCGGCGCGTCGACGGTGCCGTTCGTCTGGAACGTCTTCAAGAGCTACCGGTACGGCGAGGTGGTGACGGTGGACGACCCGTGGGGTTTCGGCAACTCCCTCGAGTGGGCGACCAGCTGCCCGCCGCCGCGGCACAACTTCACGGAGTTGCCGCGCATCCGCTCCGAGCGGCCGGCGTTCGAACTGCACTATCCGCACATGGTCGACCGGATGCACCGCGAGGCGCACGTGGGCCTGCGGGGCGCGGTGGCGCACGCGACCGAACCCGCGGCCGTCGAACCGAAGGTGAACCCTCAGTAACTTCCGTGTGAAAGTTCCCGTCTGCGAGAACATCTCGAAAAACCGGACGAAACCGACTCTGTGACAACGGGTTGCAGACAACTCGCCGAAGGACGCCCAGTTCGACGAAATTCCGGCCTTCTTACTCTCTCGTAGGGTCGACACGCAAGTCCTTGAAGACTTGACAAGCCGATCGGGGCTCCGCAGAAGTTACGCGCGGGTACATATTTTCGACGTTATGCTCGCATTCCCCGAGCATCGGCCCTGCAACGACGCAGGTCCGACGATCGCGTTCGGGGCGCCCCTGGAGGTAGTCAAGCGGGTTGTGCAGGGGTGCACGTGTCCGCGAAGGCGGCACCCAGTCCTCGGCGGACATGGCCTTGGCCATCGAAACACTCTGCGGATCAATGAGTTTTACGGAAACGGAGCGATAACAGATGTTCAAGCGAATAGCGATAGTGAACCGCGGCGAGGCGGCCGTCCGCCTGATTCGCGCGGTGCGCGAACTGAACGCCGAGCACAACTACGGCATCCGCACGATCGCCCTGCACACCGAGGCGGAACGTCGCGCGATGTTCGTCCGGCAGGCCGACGAAGGTGTGTGCTTGCGCACAGTCAAGACCGGCACCGCCTACCTCGACCACGCCGAGCTGGCCCGCGCGCTGCGCGAGAGCAAGGCCGACGCCGTGTGGGTCGGCTGGGGCTTCGTCGCCGAGGATCCCGCGTTCGTCGAGGTCTGCGAGCAGCTCGGCATCACGTTCATCGGCCCGCCCGCCGAATCGATGCGCCTGCTGGGCGACAAGGTCGAGGCCAAGCTCCTCGCCGAGAAGGTGGAGGTCCCGGTCGCACCGTGGAGCGGTGGCCCCGTCGCCACCCGCGCCGACGCCCGCCGTCACGCCCAGGCCATCGGCTACCCGCTCATCATCAAGGCCCGCTCCGGCGGCGGTGGCCGCGGTATCCGCAAGGTGTGGTCGGAAGACGAACTCGAACTCGCGCTCGAACGCACCCAGGGTGAGGCCCAGCGGTCCTTCGGCGACCCCGTCGTGTTCATCGAACGGCTGGTCACCGACGCACGCCACGTCGAGGTACAGGTCATTGCCGACAACTTCGGCAACGTCTGGGCTCCCGGTGTGCGCGACTGCTCCATCCAGCGCAAGAACCAGAAGGTCATCGAGGAGTCCAGCTCCCCGCTCCTCACCACCGAGCAGTCGAACCACTTGCGCACCGTCTCCGCCGAGCTCGTGCGCGCCGCCGGCTACCGCGGCGCCGGCACGGTCGAGTACCTGTACCAGCCCGAGCAGAAGACGTTCACGTTCCTCGAGGTCAACACCCGCCTGCAGGTGGAGCACCCCATCACCGAGGCCACCACGGGCATCGACCTGGTGAAGCTGCAGATCCTCGTCGCCAGCGGTGAGCCGCTCGTCGGCGACTGCCCGCCCGAGTTCGGTCACGCCGTCGAGGCCCGCCTCAACGCGGAGGACGCCGCCAACGGCTTCGCTCCCGCACCCGGCGCCGTGCAGCTGCTCAAGTTCCCGCTCGGCAGCGGTCTCCGCGTCGACACCGGCATCGCCCAGGGCGACGTCATCCCGCCCGACTACGACTCGATGGTCGCCAAGGTCATCGCCTGGGGTCGCGACCGCTCCGAGGCCCTCGCGCGTCTGCGCACCGCACTGCGCGAGACCACCGTCGTCCTGCAGGGCGGCACCACCACGAAGTCGTTCCTCCTCGAACTGCTCGACCGCGACGAGGTCATCTCCGCGTCCGCGGACACCGGCTGGCTCGACCGCACCGGCGTCGGTAGCGTCACGACGCCCACCAAGGTGGCCGATGTCGCACTGATCGCCGCCGCCATCGACGTCTACGACGCCGAGGAGAAGCTCGAGCGGGAGGCGTTCCTGTCGTCCGCTCGCGGTGGCCGCCCCCGCGCCGGTCACGCCATCGGCCGCAAGGTGGAGCTCAGCTACCAGGGTCAGGCCTACGGCCTCACCGTCACGCAGGTCGGCGCCCACACCTACCGTGTCGACGGCGACAGCCCCGACGTCGAGGTCGAGGTCGATCGGCTCAGCGAATTCGAGAGCCGCCTCGTCGTCGGCACCCGCCGCCACCACGTGGTGTCGGTCGCCGGCCGCGCCCAGTACCTCGTCGAGGTCGACGGCATCAGCCACCAGATCAGCCAGGACGAGGCCGGTGTCGTCCGCGCACCCGCTCCCGCAGTCGTGGTCGCGGTGCCCGTGTCCGTCGGCGACGAGGTCGAGGTAGGCGACACGCTGGTCGTCCTCGAGAGCATGAAGATGGAGACCGCCGTCCGTGCGCCCGTCGCAGGCCGGGTCCGCGAAGTTCTCGCGATGGTCAACTCCCAGGTCGACGCCGGCACCGCACTGCTGCGCGTCGAGGAGACCGCGGAGGAGTCCACCGCTCCGAAGTCGCCGCGCGTCGAATTCGCGGTCGCCGTCCCCGCCTCGAAGGGCGACGTCCGCACCGACGCCCTCGAGCAGATCGACGCGCTCGCCGCGCTGCTCACCGGGTACGACGTCAGCGCGAAGCGGGCAGGCGTGCTCCTCGCCGACTACGAGAAGCTTCGCGCCGACATCGCGGGCGACGCGGATCTGGTGCAGGCGGAACTCGCCCTGCTGAACACGTTCGCCGACATCTGCGAGATCGGACGTAACCGTCCCACCGCAGCCGAGGAGGACGCTGACGAGCGCGTCCACAGCCCGCGCGAGCACTTCCACACCTACCTGCACACCCTCGACGTCGAACTCGAAGGCCTGCCGGAGTCGTTCACGACCCGTCTGTCGCGGGCGCTGCGTCACTACGACGTCACCGACCTCGAGCGCAACGGCGAGCTGGAGGAGGCGGTCTACCGCCTGTTCCTCGCGCAGCAGCGCATGGACAACCAGGTTCCCGTCATCGCCGCCCTGCTCGACCGGTGGCTGAACGAGGGCAACGCTCCCGGCCGCGCACCCAGCGGACTCGGCGAGGTCCTGGACCGGCTCATCACCGCCACCCAGGTCCGTTACCCGGTGATCGGCAACGTCGCCCGCAACGTGCGGTTCCGGTTCTTCGACGAGCCGCAGATCCGCAAGGCCCGCGAGCAGGTGTACGACGGTGTCCGCGGCAGCCTCGAGTACCTCGCCGAGAACCCCGGCGCCGGCGACTACCAGGAACGCCTCGAGGCCCTGGTCGCCACCCCGCAGTCGCTGACCGAGCTCCTCGGACAGCGGATCGCACGCAAGAGCACGACCGTGGGCCCGCTGCTCGAGGTCGTCACCCGGCGCTACTACGACATCCGCACGCTCGAGGACGTCACCGCCTTCGAACGCAACGGACGCCGTTTCGTCACCGGCAACTTCGACCTGCTCGGCGAGCGCCTGAACCTGGTCTCCGCCGTCGGCGAGTACGCCGAACTGCCCGGCGCGCTCGACGAGATCGGTGCCGTCGCCTCGGAGAACCCCGAGAACCTCGTCCTCGACCTCTACCTGTCGTGGACCGCGCCGCCCGCCGACCCGGACACCATGTCCGAGGACCTGCGGAAGGCGCTGACGGCGCTGCCGCTGGCCGCGACCTGCCGCCGCGTCACGGTGTCCGTCTTCGGCGGAACCGACGTCGACGTCCGCAAGTTCACCTACCGCCCGGACGCTGGTGTCCTCGCGGAGGAGAAGCTGATCCGGGACATGCACCCGCTCACCGGCCAGCGACTCGACCTGTGGCGTCTGAAGAACTTCGACGGCACCCGCCTCCCCGCGGCCGCCGAGACGTTCCTGTTCAACCTGGTCTCGCGCGACAACCCCACCGACGAACGCCTCATCGCGCTCGCCGAGGTCCGCGACATCACGCCGGTCCGCAACGAGGACGGCCAGGTCATCGGTGTTCCCGCCGCGGAACGCGTGCTGCAGTCGTGCCTCGACGGCATCCGCCGGGCGCAGGCCACGCGCGGCAGCAAGCGCAAGCTCGACGCCAACCGCGTCGTGCTGTACGTGTGGCCGAAGATCGACGTTCCCGTCGAGGATCTCGAGGCGTTCGCCCGGGTCGCGGCACCGCTCACCGCGGGTGCCGGACTCGAGGAGATCACCGTGATCGCCCGCCTCCAGGGCGAGCCCGGCACGGAGTCGCGGGAGAAGGCTCTGCGCTTCTCCTACCGCACCGGCGCCGGTGTGGTCGTCAAGGTCACCGAACCGCCGACCGAGCCGCTGCAGCCGCTCGACGCGTACACGCAGAAGGTCCGCAGCTCCCGTGCCCGCGGCACCGTCTACCCGTACGAGCTGATCCCGCTGCTCACCGGTCGCGACGGCAGCTTCGTCGAGCACGACCTGGACGAGTCGGGCCAGTTGGTGCCCGTGGAGCGTCCGTACGGCCAGAACAAGGCCGGCCTCGTCGTCGGTCTGGTCACGGCCCGCACCGACCGGCACCCCGAGGGCATGACCCGCGTCGCGCTGTTCGGTGACCCGACGAAGGCACTGGGCACCGTCGCGGAGGCCGAGTGCGCCCGCCTCGTCGCCGGTGTCGACCTGGCCGAGAAGCTGGGTGTTCCCGTCGAGTGGTTCGCGCTGTCGTCCGGCGCGACGATCTCCATGGACAGCGGCACCGAGAACATGGACTGGGTGTCCCGCGGCCTGCGTCGCCTCATCACGTTCACGCAGGACGGTGGCGAGGTCAACGTGATCGTGGCCGGCATCAACGTCGGTGCGCAGCCGTACTGGAACGCCGAAGCCACGATGCTGATGCACACCAAGGGCATCCTCGTCATGACGCCCGACAGCGCCATGGTGCTCACCGGCAAGAACTCGCTCGACTACTCGGGTGGCGTCTCGGCCGAGGACAACTTCGGCATCGGTGGTTACGACCGCGTGATGGGCCCCAACGGTGAGGCGCAGTACTGGGCGCCGAACCTGCCCGCCGCGTGCGAGATCCTGTTCGCGCACTACGACCACGCGTACGTCGTTGCCGGAGAACGCTTCCCGCGTCGGGCGCAGACCAGCGACCCGATCGGGCGCGACGTGCGGTCCTTCCCGCACATCCACCCGTCCAGCGACTTCACCACGGTCGGCGACATCTTCTCCGCGGAGACGAACCCGGAACGCAAGAAGCCGTTCGACATTCGCACGGTGATGCGTTCACTCGTCGACCAGGACCACACGGTGCTGGAGCGGTGGGCCGACATGGCGGACGCCGACACGTCCGTCGTGTTCGACGCACACCTCGGCGGATACCCGGTGAGCGTCATCGGCATCGAGTCGCGGGCCATCGCCCGTAAGGGATGGTCGCCGGCCAACGGTCCCGACCAGTGGACCGCGGGCACGCTGTTCCCGCAGTCGTCGAAGAAGACGGCCCGCGCGATCAACGCCGCCAGCGGCAGCCGGCCGCTCGTGGTGCTGGCCAACCTGTCCGGATTCGACGGTTCCCCGGACTCGCTGCGGCACATCCAGCTCGAGTACGGCGCCGAGATCGGCCGCGCCATCGTCAATTTCGACGGCCCGATCGTGTTCTGCGTCGTCTCCCGCTACCACGGTGGCGCGTTCGTGGTGTTCTCCGGAGCACTGAACGACAACATGGAGGTGCTGGCGGTCGAGGGCTCGTTCGCCTCGGTCCTCGGTGGCGCCCCCGCCGCGGCCGTCGTCTTCACCCGTGAGGTCAACTCGCGGGTGGCGGCGGACCCGTCGATCCGGGAGCTCGAGGCCAACCTGGCGGGCGCCCAGAACGACGCCCAGCAGGCTCACCTGCGGGTGGAGCTGGCGGCCCAGCAGGCTGCGGTGCGGAACGAGAAGCTCGGTGAGGTCGCGGCCGAGTTCGAGGCCGTGCACAACATCCAGCGGGCACAGCGGGTCGGCTCCGTCGACGCCGTCATCCCCGCCGTGGAGCTGCGTCCGTACATCATCGGTGCGGTCGAGCGCGGCATGCGCCGGGCGGTCGAAGCCGGCAAGTAGTCCCCACCCGAACGGCCGCGGCACCTACCGGTGTCGCGGCCGTTCGGCGTTCGCGGGCGTGGCGTCAGGTCGGCCCGCATTTCACCTGTTTCGGATGACGCGGGCGCCCCGACCCGGTGCGATAGTCAGCGCAGAGTGAATTCGACTGTGAATGGAGCGCTGCTATGGACTCTTTCTGGGACTTTCTCTGGGTGATCATCGTCACCTTCGGCTTCGTGGCCTACCTGATCCTGTTGTTCTCCATCATCACCGACCTGTTCCGCGACCATAAGACGTCGGGCTGGGTGAAGGCGATCTGGATCGTCTTCCTGTTCTTCGTCCCGCTGCTGACCGCGCTCGTGTACCTCATCACCCGGAGCAAGAGCATGGCCGAGCGGTCGATGGCGGCCGCGCAGGAGGCGAAGCAGGCGCAGGACAGCTACATCCGTTCCGTCGCGGGCAAGTCCTCGGCCGAGCAGATCGCGGACGCGAAGGCCCTCCTCGACGCGGGCACCATCACGCAGGCGGAATACGACACGCTGAAGGCGAAGGCGCTGAGCAGCTGAGCGCCCGCCCCGATGAAGGCCCGCCTGCCCGGCGGGCCTTCTTCCGTTTCCGGTCCCTTCACTCCGCGATCCGGGCCGCGACGTCCCGGAACGCCTGCAGCACGGTGGCGACGGCGGGAACGTCGTCGGCTGCGGGTCTGCGCGCCAGTTCGTAGATGCGGGCGGCGCGCACCCCGGCCAGGGGAAGCTGGACCACCGCGCGGCTGGTCACCGCGTGCCGGGCCAGCAGGGCCACGCCGTGACCGCCGGCGACGAGTTCCTCGATGACCCGGAAGTCGTTGATGCGCATCGCCACGTGCGGCTGCACACCGGTCGCGGCGGCCACCGACATCAGCACGTCGTCGACGGGAAATCCGCCGCGCACACTGATCCACCGCTCGTCCGCCAGCTGGTCCGGCCGGACCGCGTCCTGTCCGGCGAGCGGATGGCCGGGCGGCAGGATGAGGTCGATGGGCTCGCGCATCAGCGGCTCGGCCGTCACCCGCGGCGAAGACGTGTCCGGGGCCCGCTCGTCGCGGTGGGTCAGCACCACGTCGTAGTCGGCGAGCAGTGCGGGCACCGCGGCCGCGGGCAGGTCCTCGTCCCGCGCCTGCACATCCACCCCGCTTCCCGCGAGCGCGTCCAGTAGTCCGGGCAGCAGCAGCGCGGCGCCGGACGGGAACAGCGCCACCCGCACCCGGCCGCGCGGCGAACCGCGGTAGGCGCTCATCTCCGCCGCCGCGCGGTCCAGGGCGGCCACGACGTCATCGGCGCGGACGACGAGGGCCTGACCGGCATCGGTGAGCCGCAGCCGGCGGCCTGCCGGTTCGAGCAGCGTCACCCCGGCCTCCCGCGAGAGGATCTTGAGCTGCTGCGACACCGCCGACGGCGTCATCGACAACGCCTGCGCGGTCGCCGCCACCGTCCCGCGGTCCGCGAGCTCGCGGAGCACGCGCAACCGGGTCGCATCCATGTAGCAAAACTACATCGATGGTGCACTTTAATGCGCTTGTCCTGATTGTTTCCCGCCCTCACGATGGAATGCATGACCTCCCGCGACCGGCTGCTCGGACTCACCGTCGTCGTCCTGTGGGGGCTCAACTTCCTCGCCATCCGCGCCGGCCTCGACCACTTCCCGCCGTTCTTCTTCGCGGCCCTGCGATTCTTCGTCATCGCGATCCCGGTGATCCTGTTCGTTCCCCGTCCGCAGGTCCCGCTGAAATGGCTGCTCGTGTACGGCCTCGGATTCGGCGTCGGCCAGTTCGCGTTCCTGTTCTGGGCCATGCACGTCGGGATGCCGACCGGGCTGGCGTCGCTGGTGCTGCAGTCCTCGGCGCCGTTCACGGTGGTCCTCGGCGCGGCCGCGCTGCGGGAGCGGCTGCGGCCGACGCAGGTGGGCGGGCTGCTCGTGGCGATCGCCGGGATGACCCTCATCGGCTGGGACCGCGCCCAGCACGCCGCGCTGCTGCCGGTGGCCCTGACCCTGCTCGCGGGACTTTCGTGGGCGCTGGGCAACATCGGCAATCGCAAGGCCGCGTCGGATCAGCCGATGCGTCTGATGCTGTGGATGTGCGTCATCCCGCCGCTGCCGATGCTGGCGCTGTCGCTCGGTGTGGAGGGCCCGTCGGCCGGCTGGGACTCCCTGACGTCCTCGCTGCACGGCGCCGGCCCGCTGGCGCTCGCGGGCCTCGCCTACATCGTGATCCTCGGCACGGTCGCGGGCTCGGGTCTGTGGACGGCGCTGCTCAGCCGCTACCCCGCCGGGATGGTCGCGCCGTTCTCCCTGCTGGTCCCGATCGTCGGGATCGGGGCGTCCTGGCTGGTGCTGCACGAGGAGCCGAGCGTCCTGTCGCTGATCGGCGGGGCCGTCGTCATCGCCGGTGCCACCGCCACCCAGGTGAGTGGCAAAGTGCGTCCGAGCACACTTTCGCACTCACGTGCGCCCGCGCGAGTCGGCGTCTGACCGGACCCTGTGCAAAACTCGCGGAGTGAGTACTGGAACTGGGATCACGACGCGCGGCAAGGTCGCCCTGCGCGCAGCGGCCGCGGCCTCGTGGGCGTCGCAGAAGGCCGGGCGCGGCAAGGGCTCGATGATCGGCGGACTGATCGCCCTCAAGATCGACCCGACCCTGATGGAACAGCTCGGCGCCCACCGGCGCACCGCGGTGATCACCGGCACCAACGGCAAGTCCACCACCACCCGGATGACAGCGGCGGCGCTCTCCACGCTCGGTGAGGTCGCGACGCAGGCGGACGGCGCCAACATGGACGCCGGCATCGTCGCCGCGCTCAGCACCCGCGTCCACGCGCCCCTCGCCGCCCTCGAGGTCGACGAACTGCACGTCCCGCACGTCAGCGACGCCGTCAACCCCGAAGCCCTCGTTCTGCTCAATCTCAGCCGCGATCAGCTCGACCGCGTCGGCGAGATCAACATGATCGAACGCAAACTCCGCGCCTGCGTCGCCGCGCACCCGGAGTCCGTCGTGATCGCCAACTGCGACGACGTCCTCGTCACCTCGGTCGCCTACGACGCGAAGAACGTCGTCTGGGTCGCCGCGGGCGGCGGCTGGGCCAGCGACGCCGCCAGCTGTCCGCGCACCGGCGAACCCATCGTCTGGGAGGGCTCCCACTGGCGCAGCACCGGCTCCGACTTCGCGCGCCCCACCCCCGACTGGTGGCTGGACGACGAAAACCTGTACGGGCCCGACGGTCTGAAGATCCCGATGACGCTCGCCCTACCCGGGCGCGCCAACCGCGGCAACGCCGCGCAGGCCGTCGCGGCGGCCGTCGCGATGGGCGCCAAGGCGGAGGACGCGGTCGCCGCCGCGGCCACCGTGCAGGAGGTCGCGGGCCGCTACAGCACCGTCGAGGTCGGTTCGCACTCCGTGCACATGCTGCTCGCCAAGAACCCCGCCGGCTGGCAGGAAGCGCTGTCGATGATCGACCCCACCGTCGACGGCCTCGTGATCGCCGTGAACGGGCAGGTCCCCGACGGCGAGGACCTGTCCTGGCTGTGGGACGTGCGGTTCGAGCACTTCGAGGGCGTCAAGGTGGTGGCGGCCGGCGAACGCGGCACCGACCTGGCCGTCCGCCTCACGTACGCCGGAGTCGAGCACACCCTCGACCCGAACCCGTTGCGGGCCATCGCGTCCTGCCCGCCCGGACGCGTCGAGGTGCTCGCCAACTACACCGCGTTCCGCGACCTCAACACCGCCATCGCGAAGGAGGCGCGCAATGCCTGACTCGACCGTCCGCATCGGCCTGGTGCTGCCCGACGTGATGGGCACCTACGGCGACGGCGGCAACGCCCTGATCCTCCGGCAGCGGCTGCGGATGCGCGGCTACGACGCGGAGATCGTCGAGATCACGCTGAACGACCCGGTCCCGGAGTCCCTCGACGTGTACACGCTCGGCGGCGCCGAGGACTCGGCGCAGCGCCTCGCCACCCGGCACCTCGCCAAGTACCCCGGACTGCAGAAGGCCGCCGAACGCGGCGCCCCCGTCCTGGCGATCTGTGCCGCCATCCAGGTGCTCGGCAACTGGTACGAGACGTCGAGCGGCGAACGCGTCGACGGTGTGTCGATGCTCGACGTCACCACGTCCCCGCAGGCGACGCGGTCCATCGGCGAGGTGATCACGGCCCCGCAGATCGACGGGTTGACGCAGCCGCTGACGGGGTTCGAAAACCACCGCGGCGGAACCACACTCGGCGCCGGAGCCCGCGGCCTCGCCCGGGTCACGCACGGCGTCGGCAACGGTGTCGGGGACGGGCTCGAGGGCGTCGTCCAGGGTTCCGTGATCGGCACGTACATGCACGGACCCGCGCTCGCCCGCAACCCCGAACTCGCCGACCTGCTACTGAAGCGGGCACTGGGCGTCGACGAACTCGCGCCCCTCGACCTGCCCGAGGTCGAGCAGCTGCGCCGGGAGCGCCTGCGCGTCTAGGTGAGCGCCAAAGCGTGGTCCCGCACGCTTTTCCACTCACCTGCGCAGGTGAGTGGGAAAGCGTCCCCGGACACTCTTTTTCACTCACGTGGGCAGGCGGGACAGCGGTGCGTCGTGTCGGCCCAGCCCTCGCGGACCAGCACCCGGCGCACCTCCTCGAACACCCCGCACGGGTCGCGGGTGGTCTCGTCCCACCCGTAGACCAACCGCGGACGATCGGCGAGTTCCGCGGCATTGTCACGTCGACGGTCACGGAAGCGGGACTGCCGGCCGCTGTGGTACTGCTGCCCGTCGAGCCGGACGATCAGCGGGACTCCCGTCGGGCTGTAGTCGACGTCCTCGTACAGAATCCGGCCGTCCACGACGTGCGGCATCTGGCGTTTCCCCGTCGGCAGTCCGTGCGACCTCTCGACGTCGAGCGCATATCGGTGTTCGAGGACGGATTGGACGCCGTCGCCGAGCAGCGTCACGGCGTCGGCGATGTCCGTCGCGTGCCGGTACGGGCGCCGCAGCTCGAGTTTCCGACGGAGGGCGTCGACGTGGACCTTGCCGTTCGTGGCCGCTTCGATCAATCGCGCGGCCGCTTCCTTCGGGGTTGCCTCGGACACAGCGAGGTCGAACACCGTGTCGGCCTTCGACGTTCGGGGTTGGCGGAACGGGACGGCGATGTGCCCGAACGCCCGGGACCGATGGACCACGACGCCACCGTGCACGACGGCGTTGCCGGCGGAGGTCGGGCGTGGACCGCCCGGTGCACGTACCGTCGGCCCCTGGTTCACCGCCGAGCACTTGTAGGGCACGGTGATGTGGACGGGAGCGGACGGGTCGTCGATGCGGAGCATCCCCCACTCCTCGGCCGCGGTCCGGTGACTGAGGATCGCGCGCCCGCCACCGTAGAGAAGCGCGGCGGAGAGGGCCATCGGGCGTGTGAGCGGGCCGTTGGTCACCGCGATTACCCGGGGAAACACCCTCAACCATTGCCCGGTGACCACCCGGTGCCGGAGTGCGGTGGCACTGACGCCGTGCGCCCGTAGCTGTGCCGTGGTGACGACGCCGTCCTGGGCGTCGAGAAGTGCTTGCCAAGAGTCGTGTTCCATGCCGGAAACGGTGTCGGCCCGCTCCGACACGGATCGGTCCCGCAGACCCAGTTATCCACAGGCTGTGCATAAACCAGGTGGGCGACATATGCAACCATGGAGTTGCAGAATAACCCGCGAGGAAGGTGGCCGTCATGGACGCATCGAGCAGCATCACCCGGACCGTTGTCGTGAACGCCCCGAGATCGGCGGTGTGGGCGGCGATCACGGATCCCGACAAGATCAGTCAGTGGTTCGGGCAGCGCACATCGCTCGATCTCAGCGTCGGCGGCGAGGCCGCCTTCACGTGGGACGAGCACGGCACCGCCCGCGCCGTCGTCGCGGAGGTCGACGAACCGAACGCGTTCGGCTTCCGCTGGGCCGCCGACATCGACGCCGACCCGGTGATCGGCAACTCGACTCTGGTGCGGTTCACGCTGTCCGAGCACGCCGCCGGCACCGAACTGACCGTCGTCGAAACTGGATTCGACGACCTCGACCGCGACGTTGCCGACCAGAAGCGGGCCCGCGAGGCCAACGTCCAGGGCTGGCACGCCGAACTCGACGAACTGGTCGCGTACCTGCACGGCGTGAAGGCATGACGGTGGGCACGTATGCCGAACTGGCCTCGGTGTTCGCGGCGCTGTCCGACGAGACCCGCTGGGAGATCCTGACCGAACTGGGGCGATCAGACCAGTCGGCGTCGTCGCTGGCCACGCGACTTCCGGTGTCGCGGCAGGCCATCGCGAAGCACCTGACCGCGCTACAGGCGTGCGGGCTGGTCGAGTCGGTGAAGGTGGGCCGCGAGATCCGCTACCGCGCGCTGGGCGCCGAACTGAACAAGACGGCGCGGACGCTGGAGCGGATCGGGGCCGAGTGGGACCGTCGTTTGGCCGCAATCAAGGAGATCGCGGAATCGATGGAGGAGTAAAGACCCCAGACAGGGGTTCGGCCGGGAATGCTTCTGCATTCTCGGCCGGATCTCTGCTTCTCGAGTTTTCTCTGCTCACAGGTACATTTCCTCGATCCGCATCACTGACGATACACGCGAGTGATCTACGTCACAAGGGGTTCCACCGGACTTTTCTTCGGCCGATCATGCCCGGGCAGGATCAGGGACACCGCGAACACCAGGACCGCGAGCACGGCGCACACCCCGTAGGCGATCGAGAATCCGGCGGCGGAGGCGACCCCGCCCACCATGCTCGCCGCCAGGACCGTCGCGACGACCGCACTGCACATGGTCGTGCCCATCGTCCGCAGCAACACGTTGACGCCGTTGGCCGCGGCCATCTGCGTGGACGGCACGGCCCGGACGATCAGCATCGGCAGCGTGCTGTACACCAGCGCCGTGCCGGTGGCCGCGACCCCGAGAGCCGCGATCACCAGCCACAGCTCCTTGTGCGGCACGGTGTGCAGTGCGTAGCCGAGGACCAGGCAGATCGCGCCCGACAGGATCGTCACCTTGGACCCGTAGCGCTCGGACACCCGGGCGCCGACCTGCGCGAACACGATCATCGACAGGCTCGTCGGGAGCTGGCACACCGCGGCCTGGAGGATGGTCAGGCCGTAGCCGGCGTCGCCACGGGGCGCCTGAAGCAGTTGCGTGGTGATGAGGGCGTTTCCGTAGAACGCGAAGCCGACGAGCAGCGCCGTGACGTGGGGCAGCAGCACCGACCGTCGCGCCGACACCCGCAGGTCCACGAGCGGGTTCCGGTTGCGTAGCTGCTGATATCCCCACAGCGCGAACAGGAACACCGCGGACCCGAACATGCCGAGCACCGCGGGACTTCCCCAGCCCCACGAGCTGCCCTGGGTGATCGGGACGAGCAGGCAGACGAGCGCGGCGGTGAGGCCGACGGCGCCGACCCCGTCGAACCGCCCGCCCGACCGCACCTCGGACTCGCGGATGAACAGCACCGCGGCCGCGGTGACCGCGAGCCCGATTCCCGCGATGACCCAGAAGAGCACGTGCCAGTTGGAGTACTCGGCGACGGCCGCCGCGAACGGCAGTCCGAGCGCGGTGCCGATCCCGAGGGTCGAACTCATCATGGCAATGGCGCCGTGGACCTTCTCACGCGGCAGTTCGTCGCGGAGGATCGAGATTCCGACCGGGATGACGGCGGCGCCCGCCCCCTGCAGTCCCCGCGCGAAGATCAGGAAGGCGATGTCGGACGTCACGGCGCAGATCAACGCGCCGATCGTCATGAACGCGAATGCGACGAGAAGCATCCGCTTCTTGCCGAACATGTCGGCGAGCCTGCCGAAGATCGGGGTGACCACCGCGCCGACCAGGAGGGTGGTGGTGATCAGCCAGGACACCGACGTCTGACTCGCGCCGGTGAACGTCGGCATCCTGGGCAGGAGGGGCACCATGACCGTCTGCAGGACGGCCTGGAACACGCCCGCGAACGCGAGAATCGGGAAGAGGTAACGCGATCCGTTGGCCGATGCGGGTTGCGCGCCCGGGTGATCCGCGAGCGCCGAGAGCGGGCGCGGCAACGAGATCGTCAAATGTCACCCCTCGCGCAGCTGGTAAATGGTTGTTCACCACATTAGGTGAACAACCATTTACCCCGCAAGCCCGACAATCCGCCCTCAGCCGTCGAGCAACTCCTGCACCAGCGGGGCGTACTGCGCCACGACCTCGTCCGGGGTGCCCGTCGCATGCTCCTGCATCATCTTGCGGCGCATGACGGCGAGACCCGTCAGCATCGACATCACCAGTTCCGCGCGCAGCCGGCCACCCGACCCGGGCAGTCGTTCGGCCAGCGTGTCGATCATCTGCGTCGAATAATTGGCCCGCAGCTTCCGGCTGGCCTCCTCGCTCGGCCCGCTCATGAACAGGATGCTCAGCGACAACGGCTTGTACGGCTCGAGCGGCCGCGCGAACATCGACACCATCCGCTCACCGAGACCGTCCAGCGGACCGCTGAACAGCAGCTCCGCGGCGGCACGGAAGTCGACGAGGGCGTCGAACAGCTGCTCCTTCGACCCGAAGTACTTGATGATCAGCGGTGCGCTGACCCCCGCGTCCTCGGCGATGTCCTTGAGCGTGATCTCCCGGTACGGACGCGTCGCGAACGCCCGGCCCGCAGCGTCGACGATCAGCGACCGCGACTGTTCGGCCGTCCGCTTCACCGGCGCCGCGGTGCCCGGATCCGACGTCACAGCGTGCGCCTCCCCGACAACGCCCGGCCCAGCGTGAGCTCGTCGGCGAACTCGAGGTCGCCGCCCATCGGCAGACCCGACGCGAGCCGGCTGACCGTGAGACCAGGGAAGTCCCGAAGCATCCGCACCAGATACGTCGCGGTGGCCTCGCCCTCGGTGTTGGGATCGGTCGCGATGATCACCTCGGAGACGTCGACGCCGTCCTCCTGATTACCGATGCGCGCGAGCAACTCCCGGATCCGCAGCTGGTCGGGGCCCACCCCGGACAGCGGATCCAGCGCGCCGCCCAGAACGTGATAGCGGCCCTTGAACTCGCGGGTGCGCTCCACGGCCTGGACGTCCTTCGGCTCCTCGACCACACAGATCACCGTGCGGTCGCGGCGCGGATCGGCGCAGATGCGGCAGTGCTCCTTGTCGGACACCGTGCCGCACACCACGCAGAACTGGACGCCGTCACGCACCCGCTGCAGCGCGTTCTTGAGCCGGTCGATCTCCGGCGGCTCGACACTGAGCAGGTGGAACGCGATGCGCTGCGCGCTCTTCGGCCCGACGCCGGGCAGCTTGCCCAGCTCGTCGATCAGATCCTGAACCGGACCTTCGTACACGCCGCGCCTCTAGAAACCGGGGAGGCCAGGCAGGCCGCCCCCACCGAATCCACCCGCGAGCGGACCGAGCTTCTGCGCCGCGATCTCCTGTGCCTTGCTCGACGCGTCCTCGATCGCACCGATCACGAGGTCCTGCAGAGTCTCCACGTCGTCGGGATCGACGACCTTCGGATCGATCTTCAGACCGACCACTTCACCTGTCCCCTTGACCGTCGCGGTCACGAGTCCGCCACCGGCCTGCCCGGTGACCTCGGCCTCGGCCATCTCCTGCTGCGCGGCCATCAGCTGCTGCTGCATCTGCTGCGCCTGCGCGAGGAGCTGCGACATGTCGGGTTGTCCACCTGGTTGCACTGACGTGGTCCTTTCGTCTGTTTCCCCTGCCAGCGTAGACCGTGACCGTCAGCGCGGTCCGGCGCCGACGCCGTCGTGCGAATCCCGTCGACGGCGCCGGAGCGAACGGGACCGGGTCAGCCGAGTTCGCGCTCGAGGTTCGCCAGCACCTGCCCCTGGATCTTCTTCAGACCCAGCGGGGCGAACGTCTTCTCGAAGAAGCCGCCGATGCCGCCCGCACCCTTCCACTCGGTGGTCGTGGTGACCGTCGACCCGCTGCCGCTCGGCGCGACGACCCACGTGGTGACGAGCGACGAGTTCGCGTCCGTCTCGGTGATCGTGTTGCCCGCCACGGTGACCGTCGCCTTGATGTCGCGGGACCGCTTCTCGGTGGCCTTCAGCGTCCACTGCGCGACGGTGCCGTCGCCCTGCCCGCCCTCGAGGACGCGGTAGTCCAGGTACTGCTCCGAGAGGATGCGCGGACGCACCGTCTCGTAGTCCGTCAAAGCCGCGAGCGCCTTCTCCGGTGTGGCTGCGACGGTGATCGAACTGCTCGCGCTGACCTGGCCCACTGTCTGACTCCTCTTGTACGATTTGTACGAAACTGCTTCCTCCTCCCATCCTGCCTTCCGTCCTCGAGTCCGGGCGATGACGTGGCAATCTATTGTGAGGTAGCTCACTTCGGCATGGTCGCGACCCGCACATTGATGAGACATTTGTGTGAATCTTGGGTCGCGCGCGCCGATATGCGTGGCTTGAACCCCCGGAGAGGGATAGCGTCAAGGTGTGGCTGCCTCTTCGGTTGAACTACTGAAAAGCATGCGGGAGGGTGGACGCCCCTTCCGTGCGCATCGCACTCTGCCCGTCACGGGGATCGACGCCCATCGCGCCGGCGTCCGACGACTCCTCGCGTCCTACCGCGCGATTCCCACGGACGCCACCGTGCGGCTCGCGAAGAAGACGTCCAATCTGTTCCGGGCCCGGGCGCAGACCAGCGCACCCGGCCTCGACGTCTCCGGCCTCGGCGGGGTCATCGCCGTCGACCCGCAGGCCCGGACGGCGGATGTCGCCGGAATGTGCACCTACGAGGACCTGGTGGGCGCCACCCTGCCGTATGGGTTGGCGCCGCTGGTGGTTCCGCAGCTCAAGACCATCACCCTCGGTGGCGCGGTCACCGGCCTCGGCATCGAGTCGACGTCGTTCCGCAGCGGGCTCCCCCACGAATCGGTCCTCGAGATCGACGTCCTGACCGGCACCGGCGACATCGTCACCGCGACACCGGAAGGCGAGAACTCCGACCTGTTCTGGGGGTTCCCCAACTCCTACGGAACACTCGGCTACTCGACGCGTCTGCGCATCCAGCTCGAGCCCGTCAAACGGTATGTGGCACTGCGGCATCTGCGTTTCGACTCGCTGGACGAACTGCAGTCGGCGATGGATCGCATCGTCACCGAGCGCGTCCACGACGGCATCCCCGTCGACTACCTGGACGGTGTCGTCTTCACCGAGTCCGAGAGTTACCTCACGCTGGGCCATCAGACCGACGAGGGCGGCCCCGTCAGTGACTACACCGGCCAGAACATCTTCTACCGGTCCATCCAGCACAGTTCCGTGAACCACCCGAAAACGGACAAACTCACCATCCGAGACTATCTGTGGCGCTGGGACACCGACTGGTTCTGGTGCTCGCGCGCCTTCGGCGCCCAGAACCCCACCGTCCGCCGGCTGTGGCCGAAGAAGCTCCTCCGCAGCAGCTTCTACTGGAAGCTCATCGCCCTCGACCACAAGTACGACATCGGCGACCGACTCGAGAAGCGCAAGGGCAACCCGCCGCGGGAACGCGTCGTGCAGGACGTCGAAGTGCCCATCGAGCGCACCGCGGACTTCGTCCGCTGGTTCCTCGACGAGATCCCCATCGAGCCGCTGTGGCTGTGCCCGTTGCGGTTGCGGGAACCCGCCCCCGCAGGCGCGTCTTCGCAACGCCCCTGGCCCCTGTACCCCCTCGAACCGAAACGTACCTACGTGAACATCGGCTTCTGGTCCTCGGTACCCATCGTCCCGGGCCGGCCCGAGGGGGCGGCGAATCGGCTGATCGAAGACAAGGTCAGCGACTTCGACGGACACAAGTCCCTCTACTCCGATTCGTACTATTCACGAGAAGACTTCGAACGCCTCTACTACGGCGGCGATCGATACACGGAACTGAAAAAACGCTACGACCCCAAATCACGATTACTGGACCTTTTCTCCAAGGCGGTGCAACGTCGATGACAACCCTGAAAGCTTCACGCTCGCAAGACCACAAGCTGACCATCGCAGAGATTCTCGAAACTCTGTCCGACGGCATGCTCCCCCTGCGGTTCTCCGCCTACGACGGCAGCGCCGCAGGCCCGGAGGACGCCCCCTACGGGCTCCACCTCAAGACGACCAGGGGCACCACCTACCTGGCGACCGCCCCCGGCGACCTCGGCATGGCCCGGGCCTACGTATCCGGCGACCTCGAGGCCCGCGGCGTCCACCCCGGCGATCCGTACGAGATCCTCCGCGTCATGGGCGACGAACTGCACTTCCGTCGTCCGTCCGCGCTCACGCTCGCCGCCATCACCCGCTCGCTCGGCTGGGATCTGCTGCGCCCCATCGCCCCTCCCCCGCAGGAGCACCTCCCGCGGTGGCGTCGGGTCGCGGAAGGACTGCGGCACTCCAAGTCCCGCGACGCCGAGGTCATCCACCACCACTACGACGTCTCGAACACCTTCTACGAGTACGTCCTCGGGCCATCCATGACGTACACGTGCGCGTGTTACGAGAACGCCGAGCAGACCCTCGAAGAGGCACAGGAAAACAAGTACCGCCTCGTCTTCGAGAAGCTCGGCCTCCAGCCCGGCGACCGCCTGCTCGACATCGGTTGCGGCTGGGGATCGATGGTCCGGTTCGCCGCACGCCGCGGCGTCAAGGTCATCGGCGTCACCCTGTCCCGCGAACAGGCCGAATGGGCGCAGAAGGCCATCGCCGAAGAGGGGCTGTCCGACCTCGCCGAGGTCCGGTTCTCCGACTACCGCGACGTCCCCGAAACCGGATTCGACGCCATCTCCTCCATCGGACTGACCGAGCACATCGGCGTCGGCAACTACCCCGCCTACTTCGGACTGCTGCAGAGCAAACTCCGCGAAGGCGGCCGGCTGCTGAACCACTGCATCACCCGGCCCGACAACCAGAGTCAGGCCCGCGCAGGCGGGTTCATCGACCGGTATGTGTTCCCCGACGGCGAACTCACCGGCTCCGGACGCATCATCTCCGAGATCCAGAACGTCGGACTCGAGGTGCGGCACGAGGAGAACCTGCGCGAGCACTACGCACTCACCCTCGCCGGATGGTGCCAGAACCTGGTCGACAACTGGGACGCCTGCGTCGAAGAGGTCGGGGAAGGCACCGCCCGCGTGTGGGGCCTCTACATGGCCGGGTCGCGACTCGGCTTCGAACGCAACGTCGTTCAGCTGCACCAGGTCCTCGCCGTCAAACTCGGGCCGAAGGGCGAGGCGCACGTCCCGCTCCGGCCGTGGTGGAAGTAGGCGGCTCCGCCGCCCGTGAGTGGTTAAGGAGTCTCTGCACTCCTTGACCACTCACAGGCCCGGCAGGGGTTTTCGCCGGGCCTGCTCCACCCCTCCCGCACCAGCACGGTCTCCACTTCCTGGGCCACGACGCACGGATTTTTCGTCACCTCGTCGAACCCGTACACGAGTCGCGGCCGCCCCTGCAGTTCCGCCGCGTTGTCGCGTCGGCGGTCCCGGAACGCCACCTCCGCCATCGCGTGCGCGCGGCGACCGTCGAGTCGGACGATGAGCGGCACACCGTGGTCGGAGTAGTCGCAGTCCTCGAAGAGGGTGCGTCCGTCCACGACTACCGGTGACTGCCTCCGCGCCCGCGGCAGCGCGTGCGCATCCTCGACGTCGGTGGCATAGCGGTACTCGAGCACCGACTGGACGCCGTCGGCGAGCAGTCGTACCGCATCCACGAGCGCCTTGCCGTACCGACGTGGTCGTCGCTCCTCCATGCGTCGCCGGATGTCGCGCAGTGGGATCCGGGCATTGGTCACGAGCGCGACGAGCCGGGTGTAAGCGTCCCGTGCCGTGGGCTCGGCGATCGCCACATCCAGAGCCGTGTCCGCCCTTGCCGTCCGGGGTTGCTCCGTGTCGACGGCAAGGTAATCGTGCGCCCGCGACCGGTGCACGATCACACCGGGATGCAATGACGAGGACAACGCGATCGGGTTGCCCGGCTTACGCGACCGACGCATGCCGGTTGCGCTCTGGCACCGCGAAGACTTCCCGTACGGCACCGTGATGTGTATCGGTTCGCCGTCGCGGACGGGAACCATCCCCCATTCCTCCGCGGCGGTGATGTGGCTGAGCATCGAATGGCCGCCGCCGTAGAGGAGTGCCGCGGACAGGATCATCTGCCGCGTCAATGGGCCGTTGGTGACGGCATAGACGCCCTGGAGGACACGGCGCCACTGCCCCGAGTCCAGGAGATGGCGAACGCTCCCCCGGGAGAAGCCGAACGGCTCGAGTTGGGACTGCGTGACGAGCCCGAACTGGGTGTCGACGAGGCGTTGAAAGTCGTGGAGATCGATGTCGGTCATACGGCGCATCGTGCGATGCGAGTCCGACTCCGATGCCGACAAAAACGCGGTTATCCACTCTGCCTGTGGATAACCGCGAAGTTGTGGATAACCCGCCCCGTGCGCCTTTTTGGTTGTTGCAGCTACCAAAAAGGCGCACGGGCGGCGGAGCCGCCTACGCCTTCAGCGACGCCGGCGGGGTGAAGCGCTCGCCGTACTTGGCGGCGAGTTCTTCGGCGCGCTTGACGAAGCCGGCCTGGCCGCCTTCGTAGCCCTGGATGTACTGCGACACACCGCCGGTCCAGGCGGGGAAGCCGATACCCATGATGGAGCCGATGTTGGCGTCGGCGGTGGTGAGGAGTACGCCCTCGTCGAAGCATTTCTGCGTCTCGATGGCCTCGATGAACAGCATGCGTTCGATGAGGTCCTGGAACGGGACTTCGAGTTCCTTGGAACCGAAGTTCTCCCGCAGCCCGGGCCACAGGCCGGTGCGCTTGCCGTCGGCGTAGTCGTAGAAGCCTGCGCCGCCGAGTTTGCCCTTGCGGTCGAACTTGTCGACCATCGTGTTGATGACGTCGCCTGCCGGGTCGGCGGGCAGTTCCTTACCTTCGGCCTTCGCGGCTTCCGCGGTTTCCTTGCGGATCTTCTGCATCAGCGTGAGGTTCAGCTCGTCGGACAGCTGGAGCGGTGCCGCCGGGTAGCCGGCCTGCATGCCCGCCTGCTCGATGGTGGCGGGCTCGATGCCCTCCGCCAGCATGGCGATGGCCTCGTTGATGAACGTGCCGATGACGCGGGAGGTGAAGAAGCCGCGCGAGTCGTTGACGACGATCGGCGTCTTGCGGATGGCCTGCACGTAGTCGAAGACGCGGGCGAGGGCTTCGTCGGACGTCTTCTCGCCGCGGATGATCTCGACGAGCGGCATCTTGTCCACGGGAGAGAAGAAGTGGATTCCGATGAAGTCCTCTTGCCGCTTCACGCCCGTCGCCAGACCGGTGATGGGCAGGGTCGACGTGTTCGAGCCGAGCAGCGCCTTCGGGTCGACGATGTCCTCGATCTCCTGGAAGACCTTGTGCTTCAGTTCCTGCGACTCGAACACGGCCTCGATGACGAAGTCGACACCGGCGAAGTCGGCGGGGTCGGCGGTCGGCGTGATGCGGTCGAGCAGCGTCTTCGACTTCTCCTCGGTGGTCTTGCCCCGCGACAGCGCCTTGGCCTCGATGCCCTCGGAGTACGCCTTACCCTTGTCGGCCGCCTCGATGGTGACGTCCTTGAGGACGACGTCGAAGCCGGCTTTCGCGGAGACGTAGGCGATTCCGGCGCCCATCATTCCGGCACCGAGCACACCGACCTTGGTGATGAGTGTCTTCTCGATGCCCTCAGGGCGGGACGCGCCGGAGTTGATAGCCTGCAGGTCGAAGAAGAACGCCTGGATCATGTTCTTCGCGACCTGACCGGTGACCAGCGACGTGAAGTAGCGGGCCTCGATGAGGAGCGCGTTGTCGATGTCGACCTGCGAACCCTCGACGGCGGCGGCCATGATGGCGCGCGGTGCCGGCATGGGTGCGCCCTTGAGCTGCTTGCGCAGGTTCGCGGGAAACGCGGGCAGGTTCGCGGCGAACGCCGGGGTGGACGGGGTGCCGCCGGGGATCCGGTAGCCCTTCTTGTCCCACGGCTGGGCGCCGCCCTCGGGGTTGGCCTTGATCCACGCCTTCGCGGCGGGCACCAGATCCTCGACCGAGGACACGACCTCGTCGACGAGTCCGACCTCCTTGGCCTGCACCGGTCCACGCTGCTGGCCCTGCAGCAGCACCTGCATGAGGGCGTTCTGCAGTCCGAGCATGCGGACGGTGCGCACGACGCCACCGCCGCCGGGCAGCAGGCCGAGGGTGACCTCGGGCAGGCCGATCTTGACGCCCTTCACGTCCGCCGCGACGCGGTGATGCGTGGCCAGGGCGATCTCGAGTCCGCCGCCGAGTGCGGCGCCGTTGATGGCGGCGACGACGGGCTTGCCCAGAGTCTCGAGGCGGCGCAGATCCGACTTGATCGCGACGCTGTGGCTGTAGATCTCGTCGGCGTTCTCCGGGCCGACCTTGATCATGTTCTTCAGGTCCCCGCCGGCGAAGAACGTCTTCTTGCCGGACGTGATCACGACACCGGTGATGGAGTCCTTCTCGTCGACGAGGCGGTCGACGGTCGCCTTCATCGAGGAGATGTAGGCGTCGTTCATGGTGTTCGCGCCCTGGTTGGGATCGTCGATGGTGAGCAAGACGATGCCGTCGGCGTCCTGCTCCCAGTTGATGATGTTCTGCTCGCTCACTGCTTCAAGTCTCCTGATGGTCCGGGCGGTCAGACGCGCTCGATGATGGTGGCGACGCCCATACCGCCGCCGATGCACAGGGTGATGAGGGCGTACCGGGCGTTCCGGCGCTCGAGCTCGTCGATCATGGTGCCGGTGATCATGGCGCCGGTGGCTCCGAGCGGGTGCCCCATCGCGATGGCACCGCCGTTGACGTTGAGCTTCTCGTCGGGGATGTTCAGGTCCTTCTGGAACTTGAGCACCACGGACGCGAACGCCTCGTTGATCTCGAACAGGTCGATGTCGTCGACGGTCAGACCGGCGGCGGCGAGCACCTTCTTCGAGGCCGGGGTGGGGCCGGTGAGCATGATCGTGGAGTCGGCACCGCTGGTGGCCGTCGCGACGACGCGGGCGCGCGGGGTCAGGCTCATGTCCTTGCCGGCCTGCTCGGATCCGACGAGGACCAGTGCGGCGCCGTCGACGATGCCGGAGCTGTTGCCGCCGTGGTGGACGTGGTTGATCTTCTCCACCCAGTGGTACTTCTGCAGCGCCACGGCGTCGAAGCCGCCCATCTCGCCGACGCCGGCGAAGGACGGGTTGAGGCCCGCGAGGTTCTCGAGAGTGGTGCCGGGACGCATGTGCTCGTCCTGGTCGAGGACGACGAGGCCGTTGATGTCCTTGACCGGGACGACGGACTTGGCGAAGTAGCCGCCGGTCCACGCCTTCGCGGCGAGGTCCTGCGAGCGGACGGCGTACGCGTCGACGTCCTCGCGGGAGAAGCCTTCGATGGTGGCGATCAGGTCGGCGCCCACGCCCTGGGGGACGAAGTAGTTGTCGTAGTTGGTGGCCGGGTCGAGCGCCCACGGTCCGCCGTCGGAGCCCATCGGCACGCGGGACATGGATTCGACGCCGCCGGCAATGACCAGTTCGTCCCAGCCGGACCGCACCTTCTGCGCGGCGGTGTTGACGGCCTCGAGGCCGGACGCGCAGAACCGGTTCAGCTGCACGCCGCCGACGGTATCGGGCAGTCCGGCGTCGTTGACCGCGACGCGGGCGATGTCCATGCCCTGGTCGCCGACGGGGGTGACGACGCCGAGGACCAGATCGGAGATGCGATCCTCGTCCAGGTCGGGAAAGCGGGCGCGGAGCTCGTCGATCAGGCCGGTGACCAGCGAGATCGGCTTGACCGAGTGCAGGGAACCGGTCTTCTTTCCGCGGCCGCGCGGGGTCCGGATGGCTTCATAAATGAATGCCTCTGTGGTCACTGTGGAGTGTTCCTTCCTTATCTGCGTCGACGCCGACCGTGCACACGGCGCTCTGCACGGGGCATACCCCGGCACATTTACCTTAGAACGTGTTGCAAAACAGGAGGAAGGACCGAAGTGATCGTGGATCGTGACCCAGGCGATCACGACGGGGCGATCTCGGCCCTGCCGGACCCGCCGTTTCGTGCTGTAATGGCGCGGCGCTCGACGCGACCCGAGCGGAGGAGAACACGCTGTGACCACCCGACTGTCCCGCCGGCAATTGTTCGGCGCCGCGAGCGCGGGTGCGGTGACCGTTGCCGGCCTGGGGCGTGCCGGCGCGACCGCGAATCCGGCACGCCGCCTGCCGTCGCCCGCCGCGATTTCCGCGTCCGATCCGGCACTTCTGAGTGCCGTCGAGGCGGCGGCGCTGTTGCAGTCCCGGGCGCTGCATCCGCGCGAACTGCTCGACGCGTGCCTGTCGCGCAGCGCGGCGCACGACGGCGGCGTCGAGGCGTGGATCCGGATCTACCCGGAGCAGGCCTACGAGGCCGCGGAGTCCGCCGCGCGGCAACTGGCGGCCGGGTCCGCCCCGCTGGTCTGCGGACTGCCGATCGCGCTGAAGGATCTGTACGCGGTGGCCGGGCTGCCCGTGACCGCGTCGAGCGGCGTCCTCGACGGGAACATCGCCGCGGGCGACGCCGGGGTGTGGCGGCAACTGCGCGACGCGGGCATGGTGCTGATGGGCCACGCGCACACCCACGAATTCGCCATCGGAACCGCGACGCCGCAGGTCGGGAACCCGTGGGACGTCGCGTATTCGCCGGGCGGCTCGTCCGGTGGCAGCGCCGCCGCCCTCGCCGCCCGGTTCACGCCCTGCGCGCTGGGAACGGACACCGGCGGTTCGTTGCGCATCCCCGCGAGCGCGTGCGGGATCACGTCGATCAAAGCGACGTTCGGTCGGTGCAGCACCAGCGGGGTGATTCCGCTGACCTGGACCCGCGATCACACCGGTCCGATGGGTCGCAGCATCGCCGACGCGTCGCTGCTCCTGAGCCACATGGCGGGCGTCGACGTCGACGATCCCAGCACGTCGGTGGGCCCCGACGTTCCCGCGGAGGGGTACCCGCTGGCCGCCGCGGGCGGGTCACGTCCGCTGTCCGGCAGACGTTTCGGGTTGCCGCACGGTGTCGCCGACGACCTGCCCGGCCCGATCGGGACGTTGTTCGCCGGGTTCCTCGACCTCGTCCGCGCGTTGGGCGGCGAGATCGTCGACGTTATCGAGCCCGAGGTCCCGACGGGGCTGCTGAGCGGGGATTACGCCGAATTCGGCTCGTACCACCGGCAGTTCGCGGACCGGCTCTCGGCATACGGCGCGGAGTCGGCGCTCGCCGCGACCGCGGCGATGGCGAGCCTCGCCCTGCCCGTCGCCGACTACTTCGCCCTCGAACGCGCGCGCCTGCGTTTCCAGCACGACTACAACCGGATGTTCGCCGAGCACCGGCTGGACGCAATTCTGCGTCCCGGCGCGCTCACCGACGGGGTACGGCGCGACGACCTCTCCGATTCGAGTGTGTTCGCCGGTGCGCGGGAGAACTACTTCTGGGCCAACTACACGGGCGCACCGGTCGTCTGCACGCCGGTGGGCCGGTCCGCGGCCACCGGCATTCCGTTCGGGGTGCAGCTGGGCGGGGTCCCGTGGTCCGAGGCGGCGCTGATCTCCATCGTCCTGGAACTGCAGGAGGCGCAGCCGGTGTGGCGGGACGCGCCGCCACTCGGCGCCGCGCGCCGGCAGATCCCCGAAGTGCGGGTCGCGGCCCCGGGCGCTGGGCCCACCGCGACCAACACGGACGACACCGGCCCGGGCATCCGATTCGTGCCGACCACCTCGACTGCGGCGGTGTGACCCCGGCGCCTCAGGTGTCGAGTCCGAGGCCCGCGTCCCGTGCCCGCACGATGGCGGCGGGACGGTCGGGCACACCCAGCTTGGCGAGCACGTTCGACACGTGGTTGCGCACCGTCTTCGGGCTCAGCACGAGTCTGCGCGAGATGCTCGCGTTGTCGTAGCCGCGGGCGACGAGGTCGAGAACCTCCCGTTCGCGGTCGGTGAGTTCCGGAAACACGGTGGGTTCCATCCGGCGCGAGGCGGCCATGAAGCTCATCGCGCGGGCCGCGACCGCGGCGCCGAGAATCACCTCGCCGTTGGCGACCGCCCGGACCGCGCGTTCGACCTCCCCCGGATCGGCCCCCTTCACCAGGTAGCCGCGCGCCCCGGCACGCACCGACGCGACCAGCGATTCGTCGTCCTCGTGCATGGTGACCACGAGCACCCGCAGGGCGGGGTACCGCTCGACGAGCCGCCGGGTGGCGTCCACCCCCGAACCGTCGCCGAGTTCGAGATCCATGAGCACGACGTCGACGTCCCCGTCGACGACGTCGAGCGCCTCCGCGACGGAACTGGCCTGCGCGGCCACCTCCATGCCGTCCAGGGTCGACAGCAACGCGACCATGCCCAGCCGGAACACCGGGTGGTCGTCGACGACGGCTACCCGGATGGACGAGGTGGTGGAACTTTTCGTGCCCGCGCTCATGATGCGGTCAACGGTAACCGGGCGGTGACCACCGTGCCTGTCGGACGGCCGGATTCGATGTGCAGCGTGCCGCCGAGTTCGTGTGCCCGCTCGCGCATCGACCGGGTGCCGACGCCGCCGCCCCCGGCCGGATCGAACCCGCACCCGTCGTCGTGGATGACGACCGTCAGCACCTCCCGGGCGACCGTGGCGTCGACCCGGCAGCCGTCGGCACCGCTGTGCCTGCGCGCGTTGGTGACGGCCTCGACGACGATCCCGTACGCCGCGGCGCTGATCTCCGCGCCCAGCCTCGGCGGCGGATCGGCCTGCACCCGCAGCTGGAACCCGCTGCGCGACTGGCTGGCCGCCAGTTCGTGCAGCGCCGGGACCAGTCCGAGTTCGTCGAGCACCGGCGGGAACATGCTGCGCGACAGCTGCCGGACGCCTTCCACCTGATGGTCGAGTTGCTCCTGCAGCGCGTCGATGAGTTCCGCGGCGGCGGCCGGATCGGAGCCGAGCAGGTTCCGGGCGCCCTGCAGGCCCAGCCGGATGCCCGCGAGCGAGGGACCCAGGCCGTCGTGCAGTTCGCGGCGAATCATCTGCCGCTCCTCCAGTCGCACGGACGCCAGCCGACGCCGCGCCTCCTGCAGGTTCTCCGCCGACTGCAGCACGACGAGACCGGCCGTCACGACCGCCGACAGTTCGGTGAGCGATCGTCGGGTGCGCGCCCCCAGCGACTCCCCTGGCGGCGCCGTCACGACCATCGTCCCCAGCACCGCACCGCGGTGCACCAACTCCACCGACTCGGCAGGTCCCGTCGCCGAACCCCACACCGCAGCAACCCCGCTGATGCGCTGCACGGACACGGATTCGAGCCGCAACGCGACGCCGACGCCGGCAGCGAGACCCTCGAGGAGTTGTTCCGGGGTCTCGGCGCTGCCGAACTGCCTGCCGAGGGTGCGGACGGCCCGCGCCGGATCCTCGCCCTCCCCGTACACCAGGCGGTGCACCCGCCGCTGCAACCACAACCGCACCGGTTGCACCGCGACGGCGACGACACCCGCCGCGACCACCTGCGCCCCCACCGAATCGCCATCGGGCAGCAATGCCGTCAGCGCCGCGACCACCACCACATACAGCACCAGCAGCGCAACGGTGAGGGTGCCGGCCACCGTCGCGCGGCTGACGGCCAGGTTCAACCCCCACATGCGCTGGCGCAGGATGCACACCAGGATCGCGACCGGGTAGAAGGCCTGAACCGCCAAGTGCACCAACGGGTTGAGCACCCACAGCCCCGGCAGCGACGCGGGCAGCGCCAGCGGAATGTACGCGGCCGTCATCAGCGCCGTGCCGAGGCACATCCAGCCGAGACCGACGCGCTCGCCGGGTGGGCCGTGCCGCCACCGCCACCCGCAGTCCGCTGCCGCCGCGAAGCCGACCACGAGGACGGGCGCGATCTGCCAGACCGCGGGGATCCCGGTAAACGTGCGGGACCAGAAGTACCAGGCCGTCGCGGCGACACCGGCGAGGACGCCGAGTTTCGCGCCGACGCCGAGCGGATGGTCGCGGATCAGCCACGGCACGATCAGGAACAGGCTCAGCGTCCCGGGAATCCACGCCGTGTTCTGCAACGGCGACAGCACATCGACCCACGGCAGCCCCGAACGCACGGCCGCGAGTTGCGAGTAGCTGTAGCCGAGTGCGGCGAGACCCACGCCGATCGCGGTGAGCCCCAGGATGATCGGCACCGGGTGCACCCGCCGCGCGAGCACGACACCCGCCACAGTTCCGTAGACCGCCGCCCCGACGACGTCCACCAGGAAGAACAGCTGATTCGAATCGATGCCCGGATCGGCCCGGACGAACGCCACCACCGACAGGACGACCAGGATCCACGCGGACACCGCCATGACGGCAGCGGGTACGGGCGCACCGCCCGCACCTGCCGACCCCTCGGTCCTCGGAGTGTCCTTCTGCTTCGCCATGGTGCGAACGAGTATCTCCCTTACTCGCGCACGGTGTCGGCGAAAGCGAACCCGATCGCGCTCACCAGCACCCACAGCGGCCCGGTGAACCCCGCGAGGTACTGCAGCGGTGAGACGCCGATGACGGCGGTCACCAGGCCCAGCACCAGGCTGACCCAGCCGATCCACCGCGGGCCCGCGTGCCCGCGGAGCAACGCGACGGCCACCGCCAGCGCACTGACTCCCGCACCCGCCCACAGCCACGGAATGGTGCCCATCCAGTGGCCGCCGACCACCGCGAACTCCGGCACCAGCCGGCTCGTGTCACCGAGGCCGAACACCAGCTCGGTGGTCAGCCCGGTCCCCAGCAGGCACGCCGCCGACGTCAGGACCAGTCCGAACGCCGCGACCGACGGCAGGATGCTCTCGGCAGGTAACGCCGCCCGCAGTCGCTGGCACAGCCCGGCGGCGAAGACGAGGATCAGCAGCGCCGCGGTCATGATCGACACGTGCATCACCAGGATCCCGGTGCGCTGTCCGACGAGCCCGGTCATGATGGCGACCGCGTCGCCGGCCGACGCCTCCACGTACACCGCGTCGACCGACATGCTCGCCTGGATGCCGACGATTCCGGCCACGCCGGCGACGACCCCGACGTAGGCCCACCACCGGCCGCTTCGCGGTCGCGCGGTCGCCGGGACCTCGTTCTGCACGCCGTCTGGAACATTCACTGTGCTCATGAGACGACGATCGGGCACCCGGCGTCCCGGGCACCAGGGGCGGATGTCCCGATGTGGCGGGACCGCGCCGTCCGGTTCAGCCTTCGAGCTTCTTGGCCCCGAGCATGTCCTTGAGCAGTTCGAACGCCACGTCTTCCGGGTCGCGGCGAGTCGCGGGGTCGGCGGGTTCCGCCGCCTCCTTGAACATCTCTTCTTCGTCCTCGGGTGTGGAGACGGGCGGCGTCGACGCCGAAGCCTCGTAGTCGATCGGCCCGGGATCGTCCGGGTAGTCCGGTGCCTCCGGCGGCGGAATGTCGTCGTCCGGTTCGGACGACGGACGTGCCTGCGCCGCACCCGGACCCGCATCGGTGCTCCGTGCGTCGGACTGCTGCTGCGGGCGCTGCGCAGCCCGCTCCTGGCTGGGCCGGGAGAACCGGGGTGCGCCTGCAGGCTTCGTCGGCGCCGCGGCAGCCTTCGCGACCGGTGGGGGCGGCGCCGTCGGGGCACCGGCCTGATACTCCACTTCCCAGGTGCCGCCGAACATCTCGGACAGCACCTCGGTGATCACCTGAGCGTTGTGCGGCGACGCGATCCGAGCGCCCAGATTGGGGACCGGGTGCGCCAGGATCAGGCGGTTGCCTTGCACGTCGTGCACCGTGGCGGCGGACAACATCGCGGGCAGGATCTTGTTCCGCTGGCTCACCTTCTCGCGCAGCGAATTCCAGGCCTCGCGCAGGACCGCAGCATCCGGACCCGCGGATGCGGCGGGTGCCGCCTCCACCTCGGGTGCGAGCGGCGGCTCCGGCTCCGGTTCGGGAGTCGGCTCGGGTTCGAGAGTCGGCTCCGGCGCAGGAGTGGGAGCGGGCTCGGGCGCCGGGACCGGCGCGGGTGCAGGAGTCGGCTCGGGTTCGGGGACCGGAACGGGCGCGGGTTCGGGCGTCGGCTCGGGCACGGGCCGCGGCGTCGGCTCGGGTGCCGGCGTCGGCTCCGGAACGGGCGTCGGCTCGGGCTGCGGCGTCGGCTCCGGTTCGGGAACGGGGGCGGGGGCGGGCTCCGGAACGGGCCGCGGCGTCGGCTCGGGTTCCGGCTCGGGCGGCGGCGGCACGGTGGCCGCCGCGGCCTGGCGCATCGACGGTCGCTGGAACTTCGGCTCGGGTTCCGGTTCGGCGGGCGGTTGCGGCG
>NZ_JBFUHV010000060.1:0-48609 GCF_056402215.1 Rhodococcus sp. P4_B6
GCGAAGGTACTGGCTAAACGCGGATACGGGCTCCTCCTCTCCGACCGCAACGAGCAGGGTCTGCACGAGACAGTGTCCGAGCTGGCCACCGAATCTGCCGTAGAGTCCCGCGTTGTCGACGTCACGGACCCGGACAGTGTTGCGGCACTGTTCGCGCAGGCCGCAAGGCTGCCAGGCGGCATTCGGGGATGCGTTCACTCGGCAGGAGTGGTCGGAACCTCGACACTCGACACCACCGAGGCGACTGAGTGGGAGCGGATCTTGTCGATCAACCTCACCGGAACATTCCACGTGATCGCCGAGTCCGCCAAAACAATTGGAGATGGAGGGTCGATCGTCTCGATCTCCTCAATGGCGGCCCAAACATCGTCACGGTTCGCCTCCCCCGCGTACGCGGCCTCCAAGGCGGGGGTCGTCGGCCTCACTCGGTCGCTGGCGGCACCACTGGCTGCCCGAGGTATCCGGATCAACTCCGTCTCCCCAGGGGCGATCGACACCAACATGCTGGCGGAATTCGGATCAGAACGTCGCGAGTCCCTGAAAGGCATGAACCCGATGGGACGTCTCGGGAACCCCGACGAGATCGCCAGTACGATCGAATTCCTGGTGTCGGACGCGAGTTCGTTCGTCACAGGCCAGGTGCTCGCAGTCAATGGTGGTGCCTTCTTGGGCTGATCGGCAGTAGACCCTGGTAACCGCGTTCGGTCAACTCCTGGTCCGGCCCGCCGACGTTCTGTGCGGACCGGACCTCCATTAGATCCCGGAGACGCGGACCAGGCGGGTAACCAGGCAGCTACGCTTGCGTAGCCGGGGCCGATACCGACGCTCGCGAAACGAGGTCGCAAGGCAACAGAACCTGCGATGGCGCGGCGGCAGAGCCACCGGACTGCTCCATTCGATCGAGAACGGACCGTACCGCTGCCGCGCCCATGTCGAAGTAGGGAATCGCAACTGTGGTCAACTGCGGCATCAACCCGGCGGAAATGAGCTCCAAATCGCCGAAACCGACCACCGATAGATCCTCGGGAATACGAAGGCCAAGAAGACTAGCTGCTTGATACACACCCATCGCCATGTGATCACTGAAACAGAAAATCGCCGTCGGGCGGTCTGCACGATCGAGCAGTTCCAGGGCCGCCTGACGCGCACCCTGAGGGCTGGTTTCCCCGGCCTTCACAAGCGCCGGGTCGAACTGGACGTCGCTCTGAGCGAGCGCTTCGTGGTAGCCCGTGAGCCTCTCGTCGGCGGCGACCAGCACCTGCGTCGTGGTGACGAATCCGATACGACGATGGCCGTAATCGAGCAGATGTCGAACTGCCCGACGCGCACCGTCCCGTTCGTCGGAGAGAACCGCCGGATGATTGGTCGAAGACGGGTGGCCGTGGACGACCGTCGTGATCGTGTTGTCGAGGACGTCCGGAACGTGAACGATCTGCTTGACCAGAGCTGCATAGAGCACACCGTCGACCTGGTGCTGCAGTAGGGACCGAATCGCCCGGAGTTCGGTGTCCGTGTTGCCTTCACTGTTCACGACCATCAAGACCAGACCGTCGCGCTGCGCGGCGGACTGTGCCCCCAATACGAGCTTGCCGGCATACGGCGTGGTGACGATCTGGTTGCTCACCATCCCGATCACTCCAGAGCGTTGCGTGCGTAGTCCGCGAGCGAATGAGTTCGGCTTGTACCCGATCTTGGCAGCCGACTCATTCACGAGGCGTCGTGTGTCGTCGCTGTAGCGTTCGAGACGCCGACCATTGAGTATCTGTGAGACTGTCGCGACCGACACCCCACTCAACGCTGCGACATCACGAATGCCGGGCCGTGCTGCCATCGTGCGCTACCATCCCCTGGCTCAGAGTTCGTGTCGGTGACAAGGTCGAGTTTCACACCAACATTACCTGCCGGCCACAGCGTCAAACTTCGCGAATCATCGACGCGCAACCGCGGCGTGTCTCGGCGAGGCCGGCACGGCAATGTCGAGCTCGACGATTCGGAACGCCAAGGGGTTCTTGTTCCGGCCGAGCCTTCGATGCTGGGTCGCTAGTTGAGGCCAAACTCCTTGGCGACCAGCTCAATCGTGGTCATGCGGGCGTCGAGTCCGGGAACATTCGGGTTGATCATGATCTGATCGGTGCTATAGGCCTCTGCCAACTGTTCGATCTGGCTCCGAACCTCTGATGGTGTCCCGAAGACAAGGCGGTTCCGATTGCGCTCGATCGTCGCCGCCTCACCGGCTGTGTACCTGTGATGGCGGGCTGTCGATACCGAGGGCAATGCGGTCAACGCTGCGGGGCTTTCGATCTGCGCCAGCCAGAGATGGAACGCTGTTGCGAGATCATCTGCCTTGCTCCGGCTTTCCGCCACCGCAACGAAGATGGTAACGATCACCTCCGGTTCCGGTTGCAGCTCGGATGGCACGAACTGCTCTCGGTACGCCTGCGCCGCCGGAACACCTCGCCCACCGGGGTTGATGAAGTGGGCAAAGGTAAATCCCAGCCCTTCTTTCGCTGCGAGGCCGGCTGTCGACCCGCTCGCACCCAGCACCCACATCTGCGGGCTGGTCGAAATCTTGGGTCGGGCGGCGGCTCGGGCGAAGCGATGCCCGACGGGATAATGCCCGGTGACGAACGACTTGAGGTCGGAGACTTTGACGTCGTAGGGCAGGTCCCTGGCCTTTTCCTCGTTCAACGCGTGACTGATCAGTGCGTCTGCACCCGGCGCCCGTCCGAATCCGAGATCGACGCGTCCGGGATGCAGAGCTTCGATCATCTTGTAGTTCTCGGCAACCTTGATACTGCTGTAATGAGGCAACATCACTCCACCAGAGCCCACCTTGATCCGGCGAGTGCTGTCGGCGAGGTGCATCATCAGCATCTCGGGTGCGACACCGGCAAGCGCGTCGGTGTGATGGTGCTCGGAGACCCAGAATCGTTCGTAACCGAGCGCATCCGCGCGTGCCAACTTGCGCGTGTCAGCGAGAGCCTCGGCTGCGGTCCCGCCCTCGTCAACCGGTGAATAGTCCAGGATGCTCAGTCTCACAGCGGGGTCCTCCTCGTCGAAATTCTGTCCACGGGTTCGCGTCTTCGCGGTCTTCGACGACGCTAAACCTTCACATCAATGTGAAAGTCAAATCCGCACCCCGGACACCTGAGGAAGCTTGTGGCCTCGCGATGTCAATCCGCCCTTCGATCCGGGTTGCAGCGGGCCCGGGATCGCAGTGCTGAGGAATGCGAGAAACGCCGCTCTATTTGGGTGGGGTGACGATATAGCCTTCGATATCGGAATGCTCGCGTGCGAGATTCCGAGCCAACTCCTCGTCAATCCACGAGGCGGTCGTGTGGCAGAAGGCTCAATACACGATCCATTGGCTGTCTTGCCCCTGAGGCGGTCCTTCGGCATTCACCGCAAGTTGGTGAGAATTCCAGAACCGCGGGACTAGCGAACGTACGTACGTCTAACGTAGTGTTGAAGGCCACAGCAACATTTGTACGGCTAAGGAGAACGATGTTTACTCTCGTCGACGCTATTCGTCGCAACGAGCGGCTGGTGCCCCAACGTGAAGCGATCTTCGACGGTACGCGCCGGCTCACCCATGGAGAACTCGCGGACAGGGCGTGGCGAATCGCCGCCGGTCTGCGGTCGCAGGGTGTCAAACCCGGTGACACCGTCGGCGTCCTGGCGGGCAACACCGCCTTCAGCATCGAAACCTTCCTGGGAGTCGTCGCCGCCGGTGCCGCCTTTGTCCCGTACAACTGGCGATGGGCAACCGAGGAGCTGGCGCACGGCATCAACGAAACCGGCGCCCGCGTCGTACTCGTCGGCGATGGCTTCGACGCCGCAATCGCGGAGGTCCTAGCCGGTGACGGCCTCAAAGCGCCGGTCACCGTGGTGCACGAGGGAGACGAGTTCGATCACCTCCTGCGGTCGGAACCGATCAAGGATGTGCCGGTAGAAGCATCGGATGCTGCCTGCATCCTGTTCACCGGTGGCACCACCGGCTTCTCCAAGGGGGTCGTGCTCTCGCACTCGGCGATCCTGACCAACGCAGTCAACGAAATCGCCGACTGCCGTATCGGTGCCCGCCCGAACGATCGCGGCCTCGTCGTCACCCCGCTCTTCCACTCCGCCGCCCTGCTGTGCTGGTTCCTGCCCCACTACGTGACGGGGAACAGCTCGGTCCTCGTCCACAAATTCGTGGAAGAGGAGATCGCGGACCTCGTCGCGCGCGAGTCGATCACCAACATGTTCCTCGTGCCCAACATGATCCGGCGCATGCTCAAGTCGGGCACGTTCGACACCGACGGGTTCCGCAACAATTTCAAGGCCCTCCACACCGGTGCCGGTTTGCTGCGCATGCCGGACAAGCTGGCAGTGTCGGCCCTGATCCCGGATGTCGACCTGTTCTTCCGTTACGGCCTCACTGAAGCCGGGCCGATGGTCACCCGGCTTCTCCCACAGGACATGCTCCGGCCGGAGATCGACGGCTCGATCGGCACCGAATACCTCCTCACCGAGGTCGAGTTGCGTGATCTCTACGACGGTGCCCCGACGGCGGTGGGGGAGATCGGAGAGATCTGCGTCCGCGGCCCCAATCTGATGACCGGATACTTCGGTCGACCGGAGGCCACCAAGGAGGTGCTCGACAACGGCTGGCTGCGTACCGGTGACCTGGCGGTCCGCGACGAAAATGGCTACCTGTACTTCCGCGACCGGGCCAAGGACATGATCAAGACCGGTGGCGAGAACGTGTACAGCTCGGAGATCGAGCAGTTGCTCCACACGCACCCGGCTGTCATGGAAGCCGCCGTCCTCGGTGTCCCGAGTGAAGAGTGGGACGAGGAGGTGCGAGCAGTGATCGCCGTTCGGCCGGGTCAGACCGTCACCGAGACGGAGATCGCAACGTTCCTGCGCAAGCACTTGGCCGGATACAAGGTTCCGAAGATGATCGCGCTCGTGGGCCCGAACGCCCTGCCGATGAATCCCAGCGGCAAGATTGTCAAGACCAACATCCGGGCAACGATGGGGTGGTAACAACCGCGTCACCAATCAACGAGAATATCAATCGACTAACGTACGATTGTTCCTGAGACCGCTTGCCGGCCCCTTCGGGGACCGTCCAATTTACCTCGGAGGGGCACAGTGACTCGAGCAACTCGGGTGACACGCGGCGGCGCGCGCACCAACGTCGCCATTCGGGAGGCCGCGGCCAGCCTGTTCTACGAACATGGCTACGAGGCCACGTCGCTGCGCACAGTCGCGAGCGAGGTCGGCATCCAGGTCGGCAGCCTCTACAACCACATCAGCGGCAAGGAAGAGTTGCTGACCGACATCATGGTGTCGGTCATGGACGAACTCCTCGAAGCCGTGAACAAGGCGCTCGTAAGCGTCGACGGGAGTGCGCTGGACCGGTTCAAGGCGGCGGTCGACTGCCACATCCGTTACCACGCGGAGCATGCGCGGGAGACGTTCATCGGCAATACCGAGCTCCGGGCCCTGAGCGACGGAGACTTGGAGTTGGTCCTCGCCAAGCGTGCCGAGTACGAGCGACTGCTGCAGAAGCTCATCAAGGACGTGGCCAAGGAGACCGGCGCTGACATCCTCGATGCCAAACTGCAGACGTATTCGATCCTGGCTCAGGGTGCACACGTGTCGTCCTGGTACAAACCCGGCGGCCCCAAGACGCTCGACAAGGTCGTCAACACCTACATCAAGATGGCGCTGCGACAGCTCGGCGTCGAGAACGGCAGCTAACCTAGCAGCTTCTCGCGCCATCCCGCACCGGGGCACCAGCCGGGATGGGGCCTCTGGCGACCGGGTGTTCGAACCCGTGGCAGATGGCCTCGCCAGGACGTCGACGCCGCTCTGTTAGCCGACGACAGCACGGTGCGTGATTGCAGGGCCACCGCGACTCTGTTGGTGCCCGTACATCTTGCTTTCGTTCCCGCGCCGACGGCTGGCTCCGATGGGCGGCCGCGAAGACGGACGCCAGTGAGAAGGACGGAATTTTCGATCGCGATCGCATCGCGCGCCGCCAGTGTCCTACGATCGTCGCCCTGGGCGTCGTGGCACTGCCCGGGGCAGAACCAATGCCCGATCGTGATTCGGCCTGGTCGGTTGCCGGATAATTCATTGGCACGGAACGTTTCCCGGTGAGATTCGAATCTCCATTGAAGGTCGCTTCGCCGTGATGCCCGCTGCTCTGAGGGATGCCGCGCTCACCAGCCCCATCTGGTTGACATTTGTTGTCGCTCAGATCACACTCTAATTAAACAAACGCACGTACGTTTGTGTCCGTTGCTCCGCCGACACCGGCAGGGAATTACATCGAGAGAATGGGAAACGCAATGAGCCGCTTGGAGGGCAAGGTCGCCCTGATCACCGGGGCCGCACGCGGCCAGGGACGTTCGCACGCGCTGGGGCTGGCGAAAGAGGGCGCTGACATCATCGCCATCGACATCGCCGACCAGATCGATAGTGTGCCGTACCCGATGGCGTCGCTCGATGACCTGAAGGAAACGGCGCGGCTGGTCGAGGAACTGGGCCGCCGCGTGGTCATCGCGCAGGCCGACGTGCGCAACCTGCAGCAGATGGAGGCTGCGGTCGCCGACGGCCTCGCCGAGTTCGGCCGTATCGACATCGTCTGTGCCAACGCAGGCATCATCTCGGCAAACAAGGTCCTGGACCTCACCGAAGAGCAGTGGAACGACATGATCGACACCAACTTGACCGGTGTCTTCCACACCGTCAAGGCAGCGGTGCCGAACATGGTCGAGCGGGGCGAAGGCGGCTCAGTCATCTTCACCGGATCGACGTCGAGCCTGAACGGTTACCCGAACGTCGGCCACTACGTCACCGCCAAGCACGGCATCGTTGGTCTCATGCACACGCTCGCAAACGAACTCGGCCCGAAGGGAATCCGGGTCAACGCCGTGCACCCGACGAACGTCAACACCAAGCTCCTGCAGAACGAGACCTTCTACGGACTCTTCCGCCCCGACCTCGCGCACCCGACACTCGAGGACTCCCGCGACGCGTTCGCCACCATGCACTCGCTCCCGAACATCCCGTGGGTCGAACCCATCGACATCACCAACGCCGTGCTCTTCCTGGCCTCGGACGAATCGCGGTACATCACCGGTATCAACCTGCCCATCGACGCCGGCGCAAGTCAGAAGGTCGGCGGCTAGAAGTCGTCGGATTCCGTGGCGAGGCGGTGTGAGCCTTGCCATGGGGCAATCCGCTGCCCCTTCACCCGGCACTTTTCCGTCCCGGGTGATGGGGCAGCGGTGCGTTCCCCTGCGTGTCTCTTTGGCTCTGCTCAGTGCGGGTGGCTCATCCGTACCACCCGCACCTCGGCCGATACTCCGGGGGTGCGGCCAGTACTTTCACCCCGGTCCTCGAAGGCCGCGAAGTACCGGCCCAGTCCTGTCCTGGGCGCTGAAGGTCAGTTCGCCCCATCGCATGGTGGCGCCATCGGTAACGCTACGGCCGCCGACAAAGGCACTTGGCTTCCTTACCGATGAGAACTACGACCTGATTCTCGACGCACTTGCTGACTGATCTGCGAACCGGAGGAAGGTCGTATCGTCCTCGCCTCGCTGTACCCCTGGTGGCCCGCTGAAGATCGATGCCCGGCGGCCGGTGGTCTGATGCTTGCAAAGTGCGCACTCCCGGTAGATCAGCTGATCACCATTGGCGAGACGGCTGCGGTGTGCTGGACCAAATGCAACTGGTGCAGGTGAACTGGTCAGACTGTTCGGATCACGGTCCGGTGAATGCTTCACCCGACAGGTCCGCGCCGCGCGGCTCGAAGGACTCTGCGGTGTCGGTGTCCTCGACGTCCATGTCGGGTACCTGGGCTTCTTCCCTGCCTGCCGTCAGCTGTTCGCGCGACGTGTCGGTCGTCTCGCCGGCTTCGAGGACTCTCGGTGCGTCGTAGTGGGTGGCCATGACCTCTACCTCATGATGCGGTCGGGTCGGGCCCGGTTCGGGGGTTCGGTGGCGCGCCACTCTCCCGGGGTCGGGCCGCGAGGCGGGTACGTCGGGTGTGGCGGGCACGCTCGTTTTCGGACATGCCACCCCAGATGCCATAAGCCTCGGTGGTGAGGGCGTGGGTGCGGCAGTCGGCGAGCACGGGGCAGTCCTGGCAGATCTGTTTGGCGGCGTGCTCACGCTGGGCGCGGACGCTGCCGCGTTCACCGTCGGGGGAGAAGAACCTCTCGGTGTCGGTGCCGCGGCAGGAGGCGCGGTGCTGCCAGTCCCGGTCGATGTGGTGGTGCGAATGATCAGGCACTGCGGGATTGGTCGCTTTCGGAGTCGAACATTGACTTGATCCGCCGGCCCCGGGCGGGGCCACGCAAGGGTGCGGGGTCGGTCGGCGACGTTCGTGCACGGAGACGTGGGTCGGCAACACTTCCCTGTCGCCGACCGGGGTGTCGAGGCTTCCGGTTTCTGGGACTGCAGTCGGTGCGCAGCGCGTGCGCAGTCGGAATGGGCGGTGTCGGTTGCGCTGATGCCTGGGGTCAACATCGGTGGGAACGGGAGGCACCCGGATCCCATGCCCTCGTCGTGAGGCCCGGGATCCGGGTGCTGAAAGCGAATGGCGTGGATGCGCGGCGTCAGAGCGCCATTCCACCATCCACCGGAAGAACGACTCCGGTCGTCCAGTCGTCCTCGAGTGCGAACCGTGCGATCCACCGGGCGGTGTCGACGGGATCGCCGACACGGCGCAGAGGGATCGTGGCCGCACGCTCACGCAGCAGCATCGACTCCTGCTCGGCACTCATCCCGGCGGTCCGGTAGATCGCGGTCGGCGTCGGACCGGGAGCGACGGAATTGACCCGAACCCCCTCGGGGCCCAACTCGAGGGCCCAGCACCGCGTCAGGTGCGCCACCGCCGCCTTGGAAGCCGCGTAGTGCGCATTGCTGGCGGTGGGCTTGAGCGCGACCGAACTCGCCACGTTCACGATTGCTCCCCTGCTGCTCTTGAGCGCGGGGAGGAGCGCCTGCGTGACTAGGGTGGTACCGAGCACGTTGACGTCGAACAGTGAGCGCACCGATTCCACGTTCACCTCGGCCAGCGGTCCCACCAGGAAGGCGCCCGCACAGTTGACAACGAAATCGATTCGTTCCCAATGCTTCTGCGCTGCTGCGGCCGCCGAGGCGACCGCAGCAGCGTCGGTGATGTCGACTGTGCGGGCCGCGACATCCTTGCGGTCGGCAAGATCTGCCAACGCCTCGTCGCTGCGATCCCACGCGTCGACGCGGGCACCGTGCTCGACCAGCAGCTCGAGGCAGGCCCGACCGATCCCGGTGCCCGCACCGGTGACGACACCGGTGAGGCCATCCCGCCGCGGTGCGAGCACCGGTGCGCTCATACCGGGGTGACGCCGTTTCGGCGGGCCGGGGCGGTGCGATCCCGCTTGCGGTACAGCGCCAGGCGCTGGGTGAGCTCGTGGCGCAGCTCGTTCGCGGGCACGACCGCTTCGACGGCGTTCTCGTTGGCGATCTTGAACACGTCGATGCCGGCGGCGTACTCGGCCTGCTTCTCGGCGATGAACGCGGCGCGCTCCTCCGGATCCTCGATGGCCTGGATGCGGTTGTAGTGGATGCCGTTCACGGCGGCGTCCGGGCCCATCAGGGCGGGCTTGGCCGTCGGCAGCGCGATCAGGGCGTCCGGCTGCATCGGGGCACCGGACATCGCGAGGTACCCGCCGCCGTACGCCTTGCGCAGCAGCACCGTGATGCGGGGGACGCGGGCCTCGGAGACGGCGAAGATCATCTTCGCGCCGTGCCGGATGATGCCCTGACGTTCGACCTCGGAGCCGATCATGTAGCCGGCGATGTCGACCAGGAACAGGATCGGGATGTTGTAGGCGTTGCAGATCCAGATGAACCGGGCCGCCTTGTCGGAGGAGTCGGGGAAGATCACTCCACCCTTGACGGTGGGCTGGTTGGCGACGATGCCGACGCTTTGGCCGTTCAGGCGGGCGAACCCGGTGACCAGTTCCGGGGCGAAGAGGTCCTTGTACGGGAAGAAGCTGGCGTCGTCGACGAGGGAGTCGATCAGCTCGTGGATGTCGAAGATCTCGGATTCGACCTCGGGGACGATCTCCTTGATGGTCCGGGCACCGGACGGGTCCGCCGGTGCGGTGACCGGGGGCTCCTGCTGCCAGTTCGACGGCAGGAATGACAGCCACACCCGCACGGCGGCAATGGCTTCCGCGTCGTCTTCGACGAGGACGTCGGACAGGCCGGAGACGGTCGAGTGCATCTCTGCGCCACCCATTTCCTCGAGGGTGACGTCTTCACCGGTCACCATCTGCGCCAGCCGCGGGGAGCCGAGGTAGGCGGTGGCGTGACCGCGGACCATGATCGTCAGATCGCACAGTGCGGGCACGTAGGCGGAGCCGGCGGGGGAGGGGCCGAACAGGGCGCAGACCTGGGGGACGCGGCCGGAGATCTGGACCTGGTTGTAGAAGATGTTGCCCCAGGCACGGCGGCCGACGAAGCTCTCGAACTGTTCGTCGATGCGGGCGCCGGCGGAGTCGAACAGGTACACGATCGGGGTGCCGGTGGAGTCGGCGAGTTCCTGGGCGCGGACGATCTTCTCGAAGGTCCGCTTGCCCCAGGTACCCGCCTTGACGGTGTAGTCGTTGGCGATGACGACGATGTCGCGGCCGTCGACCTTGCCGACCGCGGTGACGACGGCGTCACCGGGCAGGCCCTCGTCGTAGCGGGCGAGCAGGCCGTCCTCGAAGGACCAGCCATTGTCGAAGAGCAACTCGAGCCGGTCGCGTACGAGCATCTTGCCGGCATCGATCTGCTTCTGCCGCTGCTTTTCCGAGCCGCCGAGCCGAGCGGCGGTCAGGCGTGCCTCCAGCTCGTCGTGTGGGCTCCGCGCGGGTGCGGTCTGGGTGTCATCCAGGATGTCAGTCATCGGAAACTCCAAATTGATTCGGTATGAGAAGGATTCGGTCAACTACTTGTAGCTGAACAGCAGAGAGGCGCCGCCGTCGATTACGGTGGTGGTGCCGTTGACCCCGCGTGAGGCGCGGCCGGCGAGGAAACCGATGACCGCGGCGACGTCGTCGGGATCGAGGATGCGCCCGGTCGGGGTCTTGGCCGCCATCCGCTCTGCCGCGGGTCGATCGAGCATCGGGGTGACCATCGCACCGGGAGCGACCGCGTTCACGGTGACCGCGGTGCCCCAGAAGTCGAACATCAGGGAGCTGGTCAGGTTGATCAGTGCGGCCTTGGAGGCGGCGTAGGCGGGGTACTCGTAGCCGCGGGTGCCGGCGAAGGAGGCGCAGTTGATCACACGCCCGTACTCGGCGGCCTTCAGATCGACGGCGAAGGCCTGGGTGAGCAGGAACGGGGCGGTGACGTTGACGTCCATGACCTGCCGCCAGGAGTCGGCGGTGGTGTCGGCGAGATGGGTGCGGCGCAGGATGCCGGCGATGTTGACCAGATGGGAAACCTGGCCGAGGTCGGCGTGCACCGCGTCGACCAGCGAGCTTGCCGCCGACTCGGAGGTGATGTCCACGCCGTAGGCGGCACTGGTGACCCCGTTGTTTCCCAGCTCGGTGGCGGTGCGCTTGGCAGCGACTTCGTCGATGTCGACACAGGCCACCGACAGGCCGAGTTCGCCGAGCACCGCCGCGGTGACGGCTCCGAGTCCGCCCCCAGCGCCGGTGACCACCGCGACCGGCTGCCCTACCGGTGGTGTCATCTCACTCACCTGCCGCCACGACGGTGGCCAGGGATGCCCCGGCCGCGACGACCTGCCCGACCTCGACGTGCAAGGCGTCGACGACCCCGGTCACGGCGGCGCGGATCGGGTTCTGCATTTTCATCGCCTCCAGCACCATCAACACCTGCCCCGCCTCGACCTGGGCACCGACCTCGACGTCGATCTGCGCGACCGTGCCCTGCATCGGGCTCTTGGCCTCACCGCTCGCCGCGGCGCCGCCGCCCCGCTTCTTCCGTGGGCCACCGGTCGCGGCGCGACGCGCCTGCGGCTCGGCGACGGGCGCGGCAGCGGCCGGACCGGCGGGAGTGAAGAACGGAATGACGTAGCGACGGTCGCCGACCCACACCTCGTTGCGGGGCAGCATCTCCTCGGTGTCCTCGGCGTCGGCGTCGGCGTCGGACAGGTCCTCGACCGGCGGCAGCAGCGAGGCAAAGTCGATGTCGCGCTCGAGCCAGTTGGTATGCATGGCGACGTTACGGAAGTCCTTGTGCGCAATGATCTGTCGCGCGGCCGGGACGGTGGTGGGCACGCCATCGATGATCAGCTCGTCCAGAGCGAGGGTCAACCGGTCCAGGGCCCGGTCCCGGGTCGGTGCCCACACGATGAGCTTGCCGACCAGGCTGTCGTAGTAGGGCTGGACCTCGTCACCGGATTCATAACCGCCGTCCCAGCGGACACCGGCCCGAGTCGGTGCCTGCACGGTGGCGATCGGGCCGGGGCTGGGCATGAACAGGGCGCCGCGGGTGTCCTCGGCGTTGACGCGGACCTCGATCGCGTGCCCGCGCGGGGAGGCGCCGGACTCGGTGATCGACAGCGGCTCGCCGGCGGCGACGGCGAGTTGCTCGGCGACCAGATCCAGGCCCAGGGTCATCTCGGTGACCGGGTGCTCGACCTGGATGCGGGTGTTCATCTCCAGGAAGTAGAAGGCCTCCCGGTCGGCCTCGACGAGGAACTCGACAGTGCCGGCGCCGACATAGCCGACCTCCTTGGCCAGGCGGACCGACGCCTCGCCCATGGCACGGCGCAGCTCGTCGGACAGGCCGGGAGCAGGTGCTTCCTCGATCAGCTTCTGGTGCCGGCGCTGCACCGAGCAGTCACGGTCGCCGATCCACACCGCATTGCCGTGGGTGTCGGCGAAGACCTGGACCTCGACGTGGCGAGCACTGGACAGGTACCGCTCGAGGTAGACATCGTCACGACCGAACGCGGCAGCGGATTCCTGCTTGGCCGAGGCGAACGCGGATTCGGCGTCGGCGGCCGAGGCGACCATGCGCATGCCGCGGCCACCACCGCCGTAGGTGGCCTTGATCGCCACCGGGTAGCCGTACTCGTCACCGAACGCGATGACATCCGCCGGAGAGGCGATGGTGCCCTGCGAGCCGGGGACCTGCGGGACGTCGGCCTTCGCGGCGAGATCGCGGGCGGCGATCTTCGAGCCCATCACCTCGATCGCCGAGGAAGGGGGTCCGATGAAAATCAATCCGGCGTCCTCCACGGCCTTGGCGAACGCGGCGTTCTCCGCCAGGAAGCCGTAGCCGGGGTGCACGGCCTGCGCACCGGTGCTCTTCGCGGCCTCGATGATCTTGTCGATCGCCAGGTACGACTCCGACGCAGAGGCCGCGCCGAGCAGGACCGCCTCATCGGCCAGACGCACATGCAGCGCCTTCTCGTCCGCCTCCGAGTACACGGCGACGCTGGCGATGCCGGCCTCTGCGCAGGTGCGAATGATGCGGACCGCGATTTCGCCGCGGTTGGCGACGAGGACCTTGGACAACATGCCCGGACTCCTTGGGGTTTCGAAATACCTGTGCGATGGACGCCCCGGTGTGGGGTCGCCTTCGTAGGACCATGTCACTTAGACAAACAATCGTACGTTCGCTTACGGTACCGTCAGATGTGGTAACGGTCAACGATGGTCCCCGACTCACCCGTGGGCGGGGTCGACGACAGAGAGGGCGCGGACGGTGATTGCCTCTGCCGAACAACTCGAGTCCCTGGTCGACGCTCTGCGAGTGACCCCCGCGGGGGTGAACCGGTTCGACGGACCGACCTCGGCGCGCAAACTTCCCCGGCTCTTCGGCGGACAGGTTCTCGCCCAGGCCGTGATGGCGGCCGGTGCGACCGTGCCCGCCGACCGGTACCCGCACTCGCTGCACACCTTGTTTCTGCGCGGGGGAAATCCCGATGCACCCGTCAGCTACCAGGTGACGGTCCTGCGCGACGGCCGCTCCTACAGCGCCCGCGCCGTCACCGCCGCCCAGGGCGAGGAGGTGCTGGCGACCCTGCAGCTCTCGTTTGCCACCGAGGAGGACGGCCCCGAGCACGAATGGTCCCCGCCGCTGACCGAGACGCCGCCGGACGAACTGTTGCCGCTGCACGAGCAACTCGAGGGCGAGAGTGCGGTGCTGCCGGAGTGGTGGTCGAGGCCCCACCCCTTCGACTTCCGCTTTCTCGAGCACCCCGAGGCGCTGGCCGCGGCCGGCACCCGGGCCCCCGAGCAGCAATTCTGGGTGCGCGCGGCCACCAGGGTCCCGGACGAGCCGCTGCTGCACACTGCCCTGTTGGCATATGTCAGCGACCTGACCCTGCTCGACCCGGCGCTGATGCCGCACGGGCGCTCCTGGTACGGCAACCGGGTGATCGCCGGTGCCAGCATCGACCACGCGATGTGGTTTCACCGCCGGTTCTCGATGAACGACTGGATGCTGTGCCGGCAGGTCAGCCCGATCGCCACCGGTGGCCGATGCCTGTGCACCTGCGATTTCACCACCGAGGCGGGTGCGCGCATCGCGTCGGCCTCCCAGGAGGGCGTTCTGCGCGAACCCTGACCTCGACAGCACCGTTCAGACCGGCACGATCTCCGCCTCGGAGGCGAGAAACCAAGTGATGTCCCCGATGAATTCTTCCTCGTGCTCGCGGACGGCGTCCGCCTCCAGCGAGGAGAACGCCTGGGCCACTGCGGAAACGGACGGGAACCACAGCTCCGCCATCCCGTCGTACGCCCATTCCGTGCGATGCTCGATCGCCGGATTCTGTACGTAGCGCTCGAGCTCCGGGAGCTTCCATACGTACCGGGGGTGCTCGACGTTCCAGTACCGGAGGAACTCGTCGCGAGAAAGCTCGGACTTCGCCGTGATCAGCGCAACGATCTTGACGGACATACATTTCTCCTTCAGGCGGGGTCGGCGACCGAGAAGTTCGGCGACCAATCGGGAATGCACGGCGGCGTTCGGCCGGAGATGACAACTTCCGGTCGAACGCCGCCGTGGGGATCAGTGCGCGAGGGTCTTCGTCTTGTCCAGACCTGCCCCGGTCAGGGCTCGCACTTGAAGTTCGTCGAAGGCGGCGTCATCTGCCGGCTCTCGACTGAGGTAGCTGCCCACGACGCACCCGAGGAATCCGGCGGGCACCGACAGCAGGATCGGGAAGGCCAATGGGAAGGGCGCTGTTGTCGACAACGAATCCGACAGCAGCGGAGCCAGACTCGGCCACACCAGCGGGCCGGTCAGAATCAGCGCCAGCGCCGTCAGTAGACCCGACAATGCGCCGACCACGGCCCCGAGGGTACGCATCCGCCGCCAGAGCAGCGTCATGATCAGCACGGGGAAGTTCGCGCTGGCCGCGGTGGAGGTGGCCAGCGTGGCCAGGAAGGTCACGTTCTGGGTGCCGCCGATGGCCAGGGTGGCACCGACGGTGACGATCACCAACGCCACCGCCGCGATCCGGCCGACCGTCATCTCCTCCCGTTCGGGCCGGTGGAACGTCTTGGCCCACAGGTCATGAGCGATCGTGCTCGACGCGCTGAGCACCAGGCCGGCCGACACCGCCAGCAGCGTGGCAATCGAGACCGCGACCACCAGCGCCAGCAGCAGGTCGGACGCGAAGCCGTCCCCGCCGCCGAGCCAGACGGTCAAGGCAGGCAGGGCGAGATTGCCGCCCTTGCCGGCGATTGCCTCCCCGCCGGCGCCGAGGGCAGCGCGCGCGGAAATGCCGAGGAATGCGATCAGGACGTTGAAACCGCCGATCAGGCTGATCGCCCAGATCGCGGACTTGCGGGCCTCGATGGCGTCGGGGACGGTGAAGAACCGCATCAGCACGTGGGGCAGCCCCACTGCGGACAAGGTCACGGCCACTGCCATGGAGATGATGTTCCAGGGTCCCTTGAAGGAGTTGCCGGTCGCCAGGTAGTGGTCGCCGAACTTACTCTGCGAGACCGCCTGCTCGATGATGTTGAGCGGGTTGGGATCGATCCGGACGAGAACGAGGATCACCAGCAGCGCGACGACGCTCATCAGGGCAACAGCCTTGATGATCTGCAGCCACGTCGTGGCGAGCATGCCGCCGAAGAGCACATAGGTCAGCATCAGGACCGCGGCGATCACCACACCCCAGGAGAAGTCGATCCCGGCGAGGGCCTCCATCAGCACGCCGCCCGCGACCATCTGGGCGAGCAGGTAGAAGACGCAGATGAACAGTGTCGAGATCGCCGAGACGATGCGGACCGGCCCGGACCGCAGCCGAGTGGCGAGCGCGTCGGCGAACGTGAAACGCCCCAGGTTGCGGAGCTTTTCGGCGATCAGGAACATCACCATCAGGAAGATCCCGCACGCGAAGATCGCGTACACGATCCCGTCCATGCCGTAGAGGTAGGCCAGCCCGGCATAACCCAGCAGGGAGGCCGAGGACAGGAAGTCGCCGGCGATGGCGGTGCCGTTCTTGCGTCCGGTCATCGCGCCGCCAGCCGTCCAGAACTCCGCGGACGTCTTCGTGCGGCGCGAGGCGAAGTAGGTCGCGACGAAGGTCGTGGCCAGCAGCAAGATGGTGACGACGACGGCGGTGGTGTTGAATCCGTCAGACATTTTCCGTGACCTCCCGCTCCCGAGCGGCGGTGGGAGTGCTGAGCACCGCCGCGGCCAGGGTGTCCCAGTGGCGTGCGCGGCGCACGTACCAGGCGCCGAGTCCCATCACGGTCGCGACGTAGGCCAGGGACAGGATCAGCCCGATGCTCAGCCCCGACACGGGACGCTTGGCGATGATCTCCGGTGCGAAGGCCGCGAAGCCGACAAGCACGCAGAACGCCACCGCGAAAACACTCCAGGCGATGGTGAAGAAACTGCGGCGGTCACCTCGCAGGCGGAGCATTGCCGGATCCGACCAGAGTCGACTCCAGTCGACGGCGGTCTCGGTGGGAGGCATGGTCACCCTTTCTCGTGGTTGGTGCCGTCTTTCGCGCGTATACCGCGAGTTCACGACGAGTGAGGGCGGGGCCGGGTCGCGTGTGGGACCGAACGCCCTGCACGCCCTCTGTAATGGGCATCACAGACGCTATACGAACGGGTGTTTGTTTGTCCAGGTGCACGGAAAGGCCTTTTGACACCTTGGAAAAACGTGCGTTCGTTTGTATCGTGAGATACGTGACCAGGTCACAGCACGGCGACCGCACCCTTTTGCGTCCCCGAAGGGCGCGGTCACCCCGAGTCGGAGGAATCCCATGATTGGAAGCGGCACCCTGCCGGACACCACGGAGCAAGCGGATCTGCGCGAGATGGTGCGCGAGATCATCGAACGGTTCGCACCTGCGCAGCGGGTCAGGGAACTCGACGACGCCAACGCGTTCGATCTCGAGCTGTACCGCGCGCTCGGGGAAGCCGGGCTGATCGGACTCGACGCCCAGGCCGACGGCACCACCGGCGCCGACCCCCGACATCAGATCATCGTCCTCGAAGAGCTCGCCGCCGGCCCGACCTCGATGGCGGTGTGCCTGGTCGTGCAGTACATGGGCGTCGGACTGCTCACCGAGTACGGCAGCGACCAGCAGCGCAGCACCGTCCTGGCCCCCTTGCTCGACGGCCGCGAGCGGGTGGCCTTCGCATTGACCGAACCCGACGGCGGCACCGACGTCGCCCGTGTCATGCGCACCCGGGCGAAGCAGTCCGGCGACGGCCGGTGGATTCTCAACGGTGCCAAGACCTGGATCTCGGGTCCGCAGCACGCGAGGAACCTCATCGTCCTGGCCCGGACCTCGGCGCCGGAGTCTTCCCCGATCGACGGCATCACCATGTTCTTGGTCCCCACCGAGACCCCGGGCATCACGGTGAAAGAGCTCGATACCTTCGCCATCCACAGCCTCGACACCTGCGAGGTCACCTTCGACAACGTCGAGGTGGACACGGCCGCCGTGCTCGGGCACGTCGACAAAGGGTTCCGTCAGGTGCTGGGCACTCTCAACGGTGAACGACTCAATGCCGCCGCCGCCGCACTCGGGATCGCCCGAGGAGCTCTGGAAGCGGCCGTCGACTACGGCCGGCAGCGTCAGGTGTTCGGGCGTCCGGTCGGCAGCTTCCAGGCCGGTCAGCACCGCCTCGTCGACGGTGCCATCGCGATCGAGTCGGCCCGGGCCCTGATGCTGCAGGCCGCCGAGGCCACCGCCACCGGGAAACGCGCCGACATTCTCAGCGCCATGGCCAAGGTCGCCGCCTCCGATGCCGCGGTCGCCGTCACCGACGCCGGCATGCGACTGATGGGCGGCTCAGGGTTCAGCAAGGAGTACCCGATGGAGCGGTTGTTCCGCGATGCCCGCCTCTACACCTTCGCCCCACTGACCAACGAGATGCTCCGCAACCACATCGGTGAGAAGTACCTGGGATTGCCGCGGTCGTTCTGACTCACGCACCCGCACACCACAACACAGAAGGACACCATCATGCCCGCGATCACACCCTTCGCCGACGAACTCAACGCACTTCCGCCGCTGGCCTCGCGCTACGTCGACGTCGGCGCCCTGCCCTGGCGCCCCTCCGGGTACGAGGGCATCGATATCAAGGTGCTGCTCAAGGATGAGGAGAGCGGTCTGCTCACCGCCCTGTTCCGCTGGCAGCCCGGATCGGTCCTGCCGCTGCACGAGCACGTCCGGATCGAGCAGACCTGGGTGCTCGAAGGCAGCATCGTCGACGAGGAAGGCGAGACCACCGTCGGTAACTTCTCGTGGCGCCCGCAGGGCAACCAGCACCGCGCCTCGGCGCCGAACGGGGCCCTGGTGCTGTGTTTCTTCCTGACCCCCAACAAGTTTCTCGAGGGGCCGAACGCCGGCTCCACGCTGGAATAGCCGCACCACCCGAGCTGAGGAGTTCGTGTTGTCTCAACCCACTATTCATCGCACGCGGCTGTTCTCGCCGCTGACCCTGCGCGGTGTGACCTTCCGAAACCGCCTCTGGGTGGCGCCGATGTGCCAGTTCTCCGCCGACGACGGCATACCCGACGACTGGCATCTGGTGCACCTCGGCTCGTTCGCCAAGGGGAAGGCCGGCCTGGTCCTCACCGAGGCGACCGGGGTCAGCCCGGAAGGGCGGATCAGCTCCAAGTGCACCGGGCTGTGGAACGACACGCAGCTCGACGCGTTTTCCCGCATCAACCGGTTCGTCACCGAGCACGGATCGATCCCCGGCATCCAACTCGCGCACGCCGGCCGCAAGGCCTCCGCGCAGGTTCCCTGGGAGGGCGACGGGACCGTCCCGATCAGCGAGGGCGGCTGGGAGACGGTCGGTCCGTCGGCGACGGCCTGGGGAGACCAGGCCGTGCCGCGTGAGATGACCGTGGCCGACATCGCAAAGGTGGTCACCGACTTCGCCGACGCCGCCGCCCGTGCCCTGGCCGCGGGATTCCGGGTCGTCGAGATCCATGCCGCACACGGTTATCTGCTCCACCAGTTCCTGTCCCCGATCACCAACCGGCGCACCGACGACTACGGCGGAGACCCCGACCGCCGCGCCCGCTTGCTGCGGGAGATCATCGCCGCGGTCCGCGCGGTCTGGCCGGAGGAGTTGCCGCTGTTGCTCCGGATCTCCGCCACCGACTGGGCCGAGGACGGCTGGGACGTCGACGACAGCGTCGCGCTGATCCGCTCGCTCGAGGGTTCCGGGATCGACCTCGTCGACGTCTCCAGCGGCGGCCTGACCCCGGAGCAGAAGATCACCGTCGGACCGGGATACCAGGTGCCGTTCGCTCGCCGGATTCGCAACGAAACATCCATTCCGGTCGCGGCCGTCGGGCTGATCACCGACTCCTCGCAGGCCGAGCAGGTCCTCGTCGACGGAGCCGCCGATGCTGTTTTCGTCGGACGGAACCTGCTGCGCGAGCCGATGTGGCCGCTCAAGGCGGCTAAGGAGCTCGGCGTCGAGGACACGCTCGACTGGCCGATCCCGTACCAGTCGGCCCGCTACCGCGGCAACATCCCCTGATCTCCTGGTGGGCGCGATCGTTGACATGGATGGGTGCCCACCCGGTACCGTAAGAAAACAATCGTTCGTATGTGGTAAGCGTGCCGGGTGCAGAGACGTCCGCGCGCGCCGGGCGGCACCCACGGCCGCATCATCGCCGCCAGCGTTCGTGTGTTCGCCGAGCAGCTCTACCTGAAGGAGAAAAGATGTCCGAGACCAGCCCCAGCCGTCATCAACTGCTGATCGACGGTAAGTGGGTGGATCCGGTCGAAGGCGGCACGGTCGACGTCTTCAACCCGTCGACCGGAGAAAAGCTCGCCGAGATCGCCGCAGGCGGCCCGCGCGACGTCGAACTGGCGGTGCAGGCCGCACGCCGTGCATTCGACGACGGCCCGTGGCGGCGGATGCCGGCCGAGGCCCGCGCCCGGATCCTGCACCGCTTCGCGGACCTCATCGAGGCCAATGCGGACGAGATCGCCCTCATCGACACACAGGACTGCGGAAAGCCCTACGCGTTCATCCGTGACATCGACCTGCCGAACATGGCCGACCTGCTGCGCTACATGGCCGGGTGGACCACCAAGCTCGAGGGACGCACCATCCCGCTGTCGCGGCAGAACCCCGGAGACTTCTTCTCCTACACCCGGCGGCAGCCGGTCGGCGTCGTTGCCCAGATCATCCCCTGGAACGGCGCCGCACTCGCCGCGGTCTGGAAGCTCGCCCCGGCGCTGGCCGCCGGATGCACCGTGGTGCTCAAACCCGCCGAACTCGCCTCCCTGGCCCCGCTGCGTCTGGCGGAATTGGCAGTCGAAGCCGGTGTGCCCGACGGAGTAGTCAACGTGATCACCGGAACGGGCGCGGACGCCGGAGCTCCACTGGCCGGTCACCCGCAGGTCGACAAGGTCGCGTTCACCGGCTCGGTCGAGACCGGCAAGAGGATCGTCGTCGCGGCCGCATCGAACCTCAGCAAGCTGACCCTCGAACTCGGCGGCAAATCCCCCAACGTCATCTACGACGACGCCGATCTCGACATCGCCGTCGACGGAGTGCTCGGTGCCGTCCTCTACGCACAGGGTGAGGCCTGCACTGCCGGATCGCGGCTGTATGTGCAGCGCAACGTCTACGACGAGGTCCAGACCCGCATCGCCGCCAAGGTGCCGGAGATCAAGATCGGGCCCAGTGCCGAGCGCGGCGTCCTGGTCGGCCCGATGATCACCGACCAGCACCGCTCCAAGGTCATGACCTTCGTCGAAGGCGCGCTCAGTGACGGAGCCGAGATCATCGCCGGTGGTGCCCAGACACGCGAGCCCGGTTACTACCTCGAGCCGACCGTGCTCGGCGGGGTCGACGACGATATGACCATCGCCCGGGAAGAGATCTTCGGCCCGGTGGTTTCGCTGATGCCGTTCGATGACGAAGCCGAGGTATTGCGCCGCGCGAACGACACCACCTACGGTCTGGCGGCCGGAGTGTGGACGAGCAACGTCGGTCGCGCCCACCGCTTCGCCGAGGCGGTCAACGCCGGTGCGGTCTGGGTCAACTGCTACAACGTCTTCGACGCCGCGCTGCCGTTCGGCGGATTCAAGCAGTCCGGTTGGGGTAAGGAGATGGGCGGCGAAGCCCTCGACGGCTACCTGCAGAGCAAGGCGGTCACCGTCTCGCTCGCCTGACACCTTTCGAAGCCCTCGCACACGCCCGGCTGGTACACCAGCCGGGCGTGTGCGTGTTCTGTGGCCGAAGCCGGTTCGACCTCACTACTTGGACGCTGCGGGGTTTGTTCGGCACCAGCTCTCGTTGTGATCGTTGACACGGCAACCGAGGCTGAACTAACATACGTACGTTCGTTTCTTGAGTTGTGGTCCCATCTTGCGCCACAGCCTGCACTGTTCCGACTGCAATTGACGGTCGAATCCTCCGCGTGCCGTGTGCACTTCGGTTCACCGCACCCACCCGAAGACGCCTCCTGCCTTGTCGGCGGAGAATCCAGATACCAGGAGCCACGTCATGACAACATCGACGCTCACCGGCGCGCGTGTGACCTACGCACGTGCGCCCCTCTACAGTTGGTGGGTCCTGCTGGTCAGCCTGCTGTGTTTCATGTGCTGCTTCATCGGCCTGAACACGGTCGCCGTGTTCGGCACGGTCATCCAGGACGACTGGGGAATCAACGCCACCCAATTGTCGTTGCTCACCACCGCATCGATGCTCACGTTCTGCGTGGTTCCGGTCTTCGCCGGCAAGTGGGCCGCCCGTATCGGAGTGAAGAAGATCGTCGTCATCGGCTTGCTCTGCAACGCCGTTTCGGCGCTATTGATCCCGGTGGTCGGCGAGTCCTACACCGGCATGCTCGTCCTGCGTCTGCTCCTGGGCTGCTGCGGCGGCGTGATGAATGCGTCCCTGGCCACCCACGCATCCTTGTGGTTCCCGAAGAACCGTCGCGGTTTCGCGACCGGCCTGTTGATGGGCTTCCTCGGCGTCGGCTTCTCCATCACCTCGTTCGCCGGACCGCTGCTGACCGACAGCGGCATGTCGTGGGAGATCGCCTCGATGTGGCTGACCGTGGTCCCGAGCGTCGCCTGCGGTGCGTTGTTCGTGCTCACCGTCAAGGACTTCCACAAGGCCCACCCCGGTGTGCCCTCGATGGACGCCCTCGTTGCCGAACCTGTCGGACTCCGGCGCCCGCACTCGACCCGTTTCGACGCGCTGCCCAAGCCGGGATCGCTCGCCGAGGCACTCCGCAGCTCCCGTGTGTGGTGGTCCTCGCTGTACGGGGCAGGCACGGCGATTACTCTCTACGGGCTTTCCTACGCCCTGCCTTTGTTCCTCGAACAAGACCGCGGCATGACGTTGCTCGAAGCCTCCGCGATCATCGGCGTCACCTTCATGTTCAAACTCGTCGCCGCCCCCGTCGGCGGGTTGATGTCGGACCGGCTCTTCCGCGGCGAGCGATTCCAGACGAACATGATCGGTGCCGGTCTAGCCGGTGTCATGGTTGTCGCTGTGCCCGGGATTCCCGCGAGCACTCTGGGGATCTACCTGTGCATGATGTTCCTGGCAGCCTCGTTGTACGGTGGCACCTACTGGGCGTGGGCGGCGGAACTGTCTCAGCCGCAAGCGAATTACCAGACAAGTGGACTCATCGTGACCGTCAGCAATGTCGGCGCCGTGCTGGCCGCCCCGATGCTGGGGCTGATCATCGACGCCACCGGCAGCGCCACCTACGCCATGGTCACCATCGGAGTCCTCGGCCTGCTGAGCGTGGAGTGCGCCCGCCGCTCCCGGCTGTAGGCCCATACTCCACCCCTTGATCGCCGACCCGTGTGACCGCATACCAGCCGTTGCGTCATCCTTGTGGGTCGGCTCCCGAACGCTCTCCGGTTCCGGGCGGTTCACACGACGGCGGCGCGAGTCCGGAGCCGGAGAGCACCCCCGCTCACTCTGCGGGTCGTGCTCGACAACACCCGAGATGCCTCGCATGACGGGACGAGCGCTGACACAGGGGGCTCGGGCCGCGATCCGGTCGGAGCCCCCTGCGTCGTCGAAGTAGGGAAGTCAGCGGATGGTCCAGCCGCCGTCCGCGACGTAGACCGCGCCGTGCACGAAGCTCGCCTCGTCGCTGACCAGGAACAGCGCGACGTTCGCCAACTCCTCGGGCTGCGCGTGCCGGCCGGCGGGTGCACTGCGCAGCGCCTCGACGACCGGCAGATCTTCGTTGTACAAGATGTCTTTGGACATCCCGGTTTCCACCGCACCGGGTGCGATCGCGTTTACTCGCACATTCTGGTGGGCGTAGTCGAACGACATCTGTCGGGTGAACCCGATGACACTATGCTTGGCGCTGGTGTACGCAGTACCACCTCCACCGGCGATGAACGCGGCAACCGAGGCGGTGTTGACAATCGACCCACCGCCAGCAGCAATCATCGACGGCAACACCGCGCGGGTCACCAAGAACATGCCCTTGAGATTGACGCCGATGATGCGGTCCCACAGCGCCTCGTCGGTGTCGAGGAGCGGAGCATAATCGTCGAGCACACCCGCGTTGTTCATCAGCACCGTCACCTCGCCCGCAACAGCCGCAGTCTCGGCGGCCGCCGCTGCCACCGCCGACGCGTCGGAGATATCGACCGCCACCCCGTGAGCCCGTCCGCCCGCCTGGCCGATCTCGGTGACCACGACCTCGATCCCGACCGGATCGAGGTCCCATACAACGACCTCGGCGCCTTCGGACGCGAACCGCAGAGCGCTCGCCCGGCCGATCCCCGACGCGCCGCCGGTGATCACCGCCGTCCGATCGGCAAGACGAGTCCCGGTTCCACTGGCAGTTTCGATCACAATTTCCTCCCCTGACAACGTTGATGAATACACAGCCACTTGTCGCACCGGCCGCCCATGCCTCCACACACCGGATCGGTGCGGCCTCGGCGCTCCTCAGTTGTTCGTCGACCGCGGGTAATGCTCGGCAATGTCCCGCGCATCCTCTCGAGCACAGTGACCGTCGGCCATGATCTGCCAGAGCGCGGCGACGAACTGATCTTCTGTCAGACCGAAGTGCACCAGCAGTTCGTCGGCCGGAACGCCGCCGTAGGGTAGCCAGGCCAGCGCCACACGAATCATCGCGTGCGCATCGGTTTCCGCCAGAGGACGTGCCCTCCTACGTTCGCCGTCCCGCTTCTTGCGCCGCAGTCGCTTGTAGCGCTCGACCTCAGCGTCGACATCAGTCGACGCTATTCTTCCGAATCTACGGGGCTGCATGGCGATAACTTTCAAATGCGCTGCACTGTGTGATCATCCGTGAATCACGGCCGACAGCAAAGCGTAAGGCCCGCCGTCGAATTGAAAGGAGCGGACCGGCGGGATAAAGTGTTGTGCCACTTCCGTCGCGGATGTGATGCGCAGCTGTGCGGGGCGACGGAGGTGACCCGTAGCCCCGCACGTTGACAACTCCGCCTCGCGCGGAAGGGTCGGAGCGGCCGAATGTGTGCCGCAGCCTCAGTCGCGGAAGGGCTGCTTGACCCAGCCCTGGTCCCAATTGGACACCTGGTGGGTGCGTCCGCGCAGTTCCTGGAAATACCAGGTTCCGTCGCGTTTGACGAACTGATCGGTGTAGTTGATCGTCAGGATGACCGGGTCCTTCTTGGTGGCGTCCTGGCTGTTCTCGATGGTGCACAGGCACAGCAGGTAGAAGTATCCGGTTGCGCTCTGGCCGTCGTCGGCGAGCTCCACACGTGGGGCGATCATGTAGTGCAGAGCCCAGGTGATCTTGTCCGACAACGCCCGGAAGTGCGCCTTGATCTCCTCGTGGCCGGTCATGGATCCACCCTCGCCGTCCACGACCCACCGGCCGTCTTCGACGAACAGGCCGGCGATGCCCTCCGGGTCGTAGCCGTTGTCGCAAAAGCCGGCGTAGCGGTACTTGAGCTGTTCGATTGCGCGGACGTCTTCGAGTCGTATCAGTCGCTCGGCGAGCTCGGCGACGCTCACATCCGCGGTAGTGGTGTTCATGGTTTCGAGTCCTCCTGTGAGGGTTGAGTTCTGGAAGGTTTGTCAGGAGATCTGTGCGAGGACCTTGGAGACCGTCTCGAGGTTGCGCATGCCCTCGCCCGGGTCGGCTGCCGGATCGACCCACAGCACTGCCCGTTCGATCCCCAATTCTCGATAGCTCTCGAGTGCTGCAGGATCCGGCGGCGCCGAGGCCACCGCGATTCCAACCGATTCGGGATCACGACCGGACTCCTCGACGACCCTACGGAACTCGGGCACTGTCTTCGACAGAGTCGGATCCTCCGCTGAGGGCACGACATACCAGGCGTCGGCCCACTCGGCGGCGTGCCGCATCGTGGTCGGACCGGCGCCGCCGAGGTAGGTGCGTGGACCATTCGGTTGCGCGGGTTTGGGCCACGCCCAGGAGGGGGCGAGGGACGCCCGCTGCCCGTCGTAACACGCCTCCTCCTGGGTCCACAGGGCCTGCATGACCTTGAGCTTGTCGCGTACGGTCGAATAACGCTGCTTCCACACGACGCCGTGTGCCTCGGCCTCCTCGACGTTCCACCCCATTCCGACGCCGCAGATGACGCGCCCACCGGAAAGGTGGTCGAGGGTGGCGATCTGCTTGGCTTTGGCGATCGGATCATGCTGGGCGAGCAGGCAGATGCCGGTCCCGAGCATGATCGTCTGCGTGTGTGCGGCGATCATCGACATCGTGACGATCTGGTCATAGGTGCGCAGGTAGAACCCGGGCAGCTCGGGCCCGCCATAGGGGATCGGGTAGTCGGTTTTCCGGGACACCGGGAAATGCGTGTGTTCGGGCACGAACAGGGACTCGAATCCGTACCCTTCCGCGGCCTGCCCGAACTCAATGGGGTCCGGACCCTGATCGGTGAAGAAGTAAACTACGCCCACATCCATGACGGGCTCCTAACTGAAGTGTCTGCGTGTAAGGGACGCCGACGGATTCAGGCGTCGCCGACGACGACGTGGTCCTCGAGGACCACGACGTAGTGCTTGCCGATGAAGTTCTCGACATCCGCCAGGGCCGCCTGACCGGCCTCGGACGCCCAACCGGCTTCCATCGCCTCGGCGCTCTCGTAGTCGAGAACGGCCAGACCGTCGATCCCGAATCCGTTGTCGGGTTCGGTGGCACCTTCCTGCGGAACGACGTGCCGCTGCACGTAGCGGATCACACCGGGCACCTGCGCGGCGAGCGGGGCGTGCTTCTCCCGCCAGTACTCGTCGAACTGGGCGAACGACATACCCGGCTTGCGTCCGATCAGTGCGATCGTGCGGACCGGTCCACCATTGACTGTCATTTGATTTTCCTTCTCTGTTGGGGTTTTTGGAGGGAAGTGGGGTGTCAGCCGGGGTACTTTGCGAGCATCCCCGCATCGACGGGAAGCGCGGTGCCGGTCACATACCGCGACTCGTCACTGGCCAACCACAGGACGGCCTCGGAGATGTCGGCGGAGTCCACCCACGGCACCGGAAGCAGGTTGATCCGCCCGAGAACCTCGACACCGTCGTCAAGGGTCGGGTTCTCGAGGTCCGGCCGGAAGATCTTCGCCGCCGTCGGGTTGTCGATCATGTCGGTGCGAACGTTGGTCGGATGCACCGTGTTGACGCGGATGTTGTGCGGCGCCACCTCGTTCGCGACCGAGCCGACCAGTCCGACCAGGGCGTGCTTGGCGGCGCTGTAGTGCGCCACGTGCGGGACTCCGCGGATACCGGCGATGGAACTGATCGCGATGATCGAACCGCCATGACCCCCGGCGATGATGTGCGGCAACGCCGCCTTCATCGTCTGCCAGACACCGGTGAGGTTGATGTCGATCAGGGTGTCCCATTCGGCGCGAGTGAGCTCCCAGGAGGGTTTGGCTGCTCCCAGCACGCCGGCGTTGGCGACGACGATGTCGAGACGCCCCAGCTCCGCGGCGGCGTCGGCGACCGCGTCGATCATCGACTCGTCGCGGACGTCGGCTTCGATCACCACCGCCCGGCGGCCACGCTCCTCGACCAGGCGCGCGGTCTCCTTCAGGTCCGCATGCTCGGGCATTGCGTAGCTGACCTGGTCGATCGGGCGTACCGAGTCGAGCAGGATGAGGTCCGCGCCTTCGCCCGCGAGGGTGAGGGCGTGCGACCGGCCTTGGCCGCGGGCGGCGCCGGTCACGAACGCCACCTTGCCGTTCAGTCGCTGACCAATGTTCGTCATGAATGTTCCTTTCCGGGAATCAGACGGTGGAGAATGTGGCGCAGGTCCAATTGCTGTGCTCCCACCGCGACGGCGATGACCACGGCCTGGACGAGGAACTGAGTGGAGGACGGTGCGCCGAGGGAGAGCACCAGCTGGGTGAGCTGACTCAGGAACAGGGCCCCGACGGCCGTGCCGATGATGTTGCCGCGGCCACCGGTGAGGGCGGTGCCGCCGACGACGACCGCCGCGATGGCCGGCAAAAGGTAGCTGGTGCCGGCGTTGGTGTTCGGTGTGCTCACGTACCCGGCCAGCAATACCCCGGCACCGCTGTAGCACAGCGCGGCGGCGACGTATCCGCTGATCTTGATCCGCGCGGTGCGCACGCCCGCGGCGTGGGCGGTGCGCTCGTTCGACCCGACGGCGATCACCCGGCGTCCCCAGGCGGTGCGGCCGGTCGCGAAGACGGTCACGATCATCAGCGCGATCGCGAGCCACACCGTATTGGAGACACCGATCGTCTTTTCCAGTGCGAAGTCGGACACGCTCTGAGGGGCGCGAGTCGGGGTTCCTCCGGAGTAGGCCAGGGCGGCGCCCATCAGGACGGCGTTGACTGCCAGGGTGGCCACCAGCGGGGTCACCGAGAAGGCCGAGACGACGATGCCGTTGACCAGGCCGACGACGACGGCGATGGCGGCGACGATGAGCAACGCGGTGAGGATGCTGCCGTGGTCCTGGGCGTACTGGCTGCTGACCAGGGCGGCCATCGTCATCATGCCGGGCAGGGACAGGTCGATGCCCTTGAGCATGACGACCATGGTCTGCCCGATCGCGGCGATCGCCAGGATCCCGGCGAAGGGGAGCAGCGAGTCGATCGCGCTGCCGGAGACGCTGCCGGGTGCGATGAGCCAGCTGAAACCGAACAGGGCCACGGTGATCGCGATGACCGAGCTGGTGCCGTTCCAGGTCGGCGTCCAGCGGCGCGAACCGGAGTCCTTCGGTTCGGTGTCCGGGAGTGCTTGTGGTGCGTGCATTGCGCTCACGGCGTCAGCTCCGCTCTGCGAGGGTTCGGGACTTGGAGTAGAAGGCGGCCGCGGCGATGGTCAGACCGCCGAGCAGCCACTGCTGCCAGTACAGCGGCAAGCCGATGAACTGCACCACAGTGTTGATCTGGATCACCAGCACCGCGCCGAGGCAGGCACCGATGAACGAGCCACGCCCACCGAAGATCGAGGCGCCACCGAGTACCGCGGCACCGATGCTCGCGAGCGTGTAGCTGTCGCCGATGCTGGCATTTCCGGTACCGGCCTGCGCCATCAGCAGCACGGCCGCCGGAACGACGAGCACCGAGCAACCCACGTACGCGATCAGTGTGATCCGCTTGGTGCGCACACCGATCCGATCTGCGGTTGCATGCGCGGATCCGGTGGCGCGCAGGCGGATACCGAACAGGGTCCGGTACATCGCGAACTCGAGCAGCACCGCGACGACGATCGCCAAGACGATCATGATCGGGATGAATCCGAGCTTGGTGGACGCGTACGACAGGAAGATCGGGTCGATCTTGCCCGCGGGCAACGGGCGCAGCAGGTATGCGATGCCCTGGATCGCGGTATAGGTCACCAGGGTGGCGATCAGGGGGTTGATCTTGACGACCACCGCCAAGGTCCAGTTGACCAGACCGACGACCGCGGCCACGAGTGCGAGCACGATCAGCCCGATGATCATCCCGATCGGCGTCTTGTACGCCGACAGGACGAACGAGCCGACCACTACCAGCAGGCCTGCCAGCGGCCCGACCGACAGGTCGATACCCCCGACCATCATCACCACCTGCTGGGCCATCGCGAAGAACGCCAAGGTGGCCAGCAGCGGCAAGATCAGCCCGAAATTGCGTGAGGTGAAGTAGAACTCGCTCTGGCTGATCGCCACACCCGCGAGCAGGATGGTCGCGATCGCGAGAATAGCGGCGGGAGTGAGGTCGTTGCGGGCCAGCTTCCGACCGAGGGTGACTTTCCGCAGCGCGGTGCCGACGCGACTGCGACTGCCGGTGGCACTGAGTGCGGCCTGGGCGATGCCGTGCTCGGACAGGTCGTCTCCGACGAGTTCCTTCGCGGCCTTGCCACGGGAGAAGACGATGACCCGATCGCAGAGCTGCTCGAGTTCAGCAGCAGAGGAGGAGAGCACGATGATCGCCGCGCCGCGGGCAGCCGCCTCCCGCAGGATGGTGTAGATCTCCTCGCGGGCACCGATGTCGACACCCTGGGTGGGCTCGTCGGCCAGAATCAGCTTCGACTCGGTCATCAGAACTCGGCTGAGCACGACCTTCTGCTGGTTTCCGCCGGAGAGGGTGGCGATATCGACCTCGGCGGAGGGCGCCTTGACCCGCATCGACGCGAACGTTTCGGACGTGGCCTTGCGCTCGCGCAGGCGCGAGAGCACGCCGAGGTGAGACAAGCGCCCCAGCGACGACAGCGAGGCGTTCTCCCGCAGGCTCAGACCCGGCAGAATGCCCTCGTGGTGCCGGTCGTGCGGAAGGTAGGCGATGCCCCCGGCCAGTGCCGCGGTCGGACTGGACGTCTTGACCGCCCGACCGCCGAGTTCGATGGTGCCGCGCCCGGCGACCAGGCCGCCGAGCGCACGCAGGACCTCGCGCTGTCCCTGCCCCTCGACACCGGCGAACCCGACGATCTCGCCGGCCCGGACCGTCAGGTCCAGGTCATCGAACCCGTCGCCGGAGAATCCGGTCACCTCGAGCAAGGTGTCACCGAGCGCGGTCGTACGAGTCTCGGCCCGGGTGTGCGCGCGGGTGAGTTCGCGGCCGACGACGAGGTTGACCACGTCCTGCTCGGTTACCTCGGCGCCGTCGAACGTCCCGACCAGCGCGCCGTCGCGCAGCACCGACACGGTGTGGGCGATCTGCTTGACCTCGTTGAGCCGGTGCGAGATGTACACGACTGCGCCACCGGCGTCGATCAACTCCGACACCAGGCGGAACAGCTCGGCGACCGCGGGCGGCAGCAGATGCTCGGTGGGTTCGTCGAGAACGATGACCTTGGGCTCTTCCGCCAGGGCCTTCGCAATTTCGACGACGAACCGCGCGTCGGGCTGCAACTCGCGCACCGGAGTGCGCGGATCGATCGAGGCCACGCTGCTCCACCGCGAGAGGATGCCTTCCGCCCAGCCGACCTGTTCGCCGACCGACGGGCGGCGGTCCTCGGGCATGCTCAGGCGCATGTTCTCGGCCACCGTCAGATCCGGAAGAAGCGCCGGCTCCTGGTAGACGATGGCGAGTCCCTGCTCCCGGCACCAGGCAGGGGAAGGGTCGGTGGCGGCGACGCCACCGATCTCCACCGTTCCTGAATCTGCGGTGATCGAACCGGCCGCAATGCCGACGAGGGTGGACTTGCCGGCCCCGTTCTGGCCGACCAGCGCATGGATCTCGCCGCGCCGGACGGTGAGCGAGACACCCTTGATTGCGTGGACGCCCGGATACTTCTTGTCCACCGAGTCCAGCCGCAGGACGATGTCCTGATCGGCGATCTGGTGGACCGGATCTTCCTGAACCTGTACGTCACTCACGTACATCACATCCTCGACGATCTCTTGCTGAGTCATTGTTCACCACTCCTCGTCCCTCGTGTCCAGCCGTTACTTGAAGACGGCCGAGAGCTGCTCGGGCGAGAGCGCCGAGGACAGGTCGGCGTCCGGCGGCAGGTCCTCGCGGCAGGTCGGGAGCTTGCCGCCCAGGGTGTCGACGAATGTCGGCAGTTCGAAGTTCTCCGGCTCGTTATCGGGCTGTCCGTTGAGCGCGGCCAATGCCTTGCGGGCGGCGATGCGCACGACGGTCGTGGTGCCGTCGAGGGTCAGCAACTGGAAATCCGGGTTGGCCTGGTGGTGCTGCAACCACATGCAGCCGAGTTCGTTGTCGGTCGCCGACGTCGCCAGCGGCGGGATGGGCCGGCCGGCGTTGATGAAGGCGCGCAGTCCGCCCTTCGACGCGACACCGTAATCCGATGCCAGAACGTCGATCTCGGGATACTTGGTCAGCGCTCCGGCCATCGCGCGCTGCTCGTATGCCGCGTCCCAGCTCGACGGTTGCGGTTCGTTGGTCAGCGAGGTGAATGGATCGCCGAGTTCCTTGGAGGTCTCGTTGATGCCGTCCCACAGGGCGACTGTCGAGGGGCTACCACCCGGCAGGCCGCCACTGAAGAGCATCTTGCTGCCCGGCTGGACCTGGCCGCCCAGCCACTTTGCCATCGTGTCACCCTCGACGTCGAAGTTGTACTGGACGTAGCCGTCGTAGTCGACACCGACCTCACCGCCGGGATCGGCGATGTAGGGCACGACGACGACACCGGAGTCGTGCGCGTTCTTCAGGGCGCTGAGCGCCTGGCTGCCGAAGTCGTCGTAGGTGACGATCGCATCGAAGCCCTGTGCGGTGTACGAGTTGATCGCGGTGATGTACTTCTGGAGGTCGTTGTCGGCCTGGGTGTACTCCAGGGTTACGTTCGGGCACGCGGAGAGCTCGTCGGTGAGCTCGGCCTGCGTGATCTTGCGCCAGGAGTTGGCGCCGAAACCGGCGACATGCGCGATCTTCAGCGGACGATCGCCGCAAAGCTGTTCGACCGGCAGGGCCTGGCCGCCGTCGCTCGTCGAACCCTGGGAGTTGCCGCTCGATTCGGCCGGTGCACTGGCCGTGCACGCCGCGACACTCAGGACTGCGGTGAAAGCAACTCCGGCAAGGGCCGCGCGACGACAAGACAGAGCGTTCATGGATTTTCCTTCTTCTGCCAGACACAGACGAACGTTTGCTCGTTTGTTTGTATTGTGGCGTAGAGCACATCATTCGTCAACGGGTGATCCACGGCATGCCGCTACCAGGGGAAATCGGCTACTTCGTAGCCGTCGCACGTCAATGGGACTGTGCCGCGCCCGGCCCACTCCATCGTCGACTCACCAACTCTGTTGCGTCGGTGAGTAACAGCTCGTGCGCGGTGCGGCTGTGGGGTTCGCTGTCGCGTGCGAACACCCGAAACCAACGTGCGCGATCTGTGCAGCAGGGATCGAAGCACGCGGGGAGCACGGCCACTAGCCCTCCCGGTCCGTGGGGGACTGGGAGGGCGAGTGGCCGTGTCGTATTCGATTGTGGAGTGCAGAGTGGCTGTCAGCCGATCGTGACTGGAGCGGCAACGCGCACAGTGTTGTGCAGTGTGCCCAGGCCGGTGATCTCCGTGGTGAGCGCCTGACCGTCGGACAGATGTGTTCCGGTCGGGTGGCCGACCCCGCCGGGAGTTCCGGTCAAGATCACGTCCCCGGCCTGCAGGGTGACGATGTGGGAGATGTACTCGATCAATCGGGCGGGGGTGAACACCAGGTCGCCGGTCGAGTCGGACTGGACGGTGGCGCCGTCGACGTGGGTGGTCAGTGGGGCGCCGAGTGAAAACTCGTCTGGGGTCACCAGTGTCGGACCGAGCGGGCAGGTTCCTTCGAAGGTCTTGCCCTGCAGCCACTGCTGCGTTCGATATTGGTAGTCGCGCATGGTGACATCGTTCGCGACCGCGAAGCCGGCAATGTACTCGCCGGCGTCGTCGGCCAGTACCGTTCTCGCCGTCTTGCCGATGACTACGGCGAGCTCCCCTTCCCAGTCGACCTGTTGATCGGCGTAGGCCGGGACGTGGATGTCGTCGTAGGCGCCGATGAGTGCTTCGGGGAACTTGGCGAACAAGGTCGGGTAGCGGGGGAGTTCGCGTCCCATCTCCTCGATGTGGTTCGCATAGTTCAGGCCCACGCACACGATCTTCGTCGGGTGCGGAACCACGGGCGCGTACTCCACGGCACCGAGGTCGACGACCTGCCCGGCTGCCTCGGTGGCGATGCGCTGCCAGTGCGGGTCGCGCAGCAGATCCGAGAGGCTGGGATAGGGCTCGATCAGCACCGCGGTTTCGCCGTCGATCCGTGCGGCGGCGGTCGATCCGTTCAGGCGCAGCGTGGCCAGCCTCATGAGACAGCGACCTCGGCGGGCTTTTTGAGCATCAGGCCGGACCGCTGCACGCGGCAAACCAACTTGTCCTTCTGGTTGAAGCCGCGGTGCTCGAACCGGACGATGCCGGTGTCCGGGCGCGACTTCGACTCACGTCGAGACAGGATCTGGGTCTCGACCCGAAGAGTGTCACCGATCAGCACCGGTGCCGGGAAGGCGATCTCCTCGAATCCGAGATTGCCCAGGGTGGTTCCGAGGGTGGTTTCCTGCACCGGGATGCCGACCACGACGCCGAGGGTGAAGACACTATTGACGATACGCTCGCCGTACATGCTGTTCTTGGCGAACTCGGCGTCGAGATGCAGGGGCTGGACGTTCAAGGTGAGCGTCGTGAACAGCAGATTATCGGTCTCGGTGACAGTTCGGGTCACCGCGTGCTTGATGACGAGCTCGGGCTCGAGTTCTTCGAAGTACAGTCCACTCATTGTCGGTTCCTTACGAGGTTGTTGCGGTTAATGCGAACTGATGGATTCGGCGAGGGCGACCACGCCGCGGGCGGTCTTGACGTGCGCGATATCAACGTGTTCGCCCTCGAAGAGGGCGGCGGCCTGGCCCTTCGCCTGGGCCTGTTCGAAAGCCTCGATCATGCGCCGGAAGCGGTCGACGACCTTCGGGTCCGGGGCGTAGACGTCGTTGACCGTCTCGATGTGCGAGGGGTGGATGAGGACCTGGCCGGTAAAGCCGAGCCGACGGTTGCCCTCGGCGAATCGGCGCAAGCCGTCCAGATCGGAGATCTCCTGCCACAGCCCCACGATGGGGTGGGCCAATCCGGCGGCACGGCAGGCGAGCACTGCCTTGCTGCGGTAGTGCAGGGTCTCGAGGCCCTCAGCGGTCCACTCGAAACCGACCTCGCGCGAGACGTCGGCATCGCGGGCGGCGGCCACCATCAGCGAGGCGACCCGCGGATGCGCGGCGGCGATCGCCTCGCAGTTCACCAGCGACTTCGCGGTCTCGAGGGTGGGAATCACCTCGACGCTGCCACGGATCAGGGCGGCCTCGATCTCGAAGTGCTCGAGCAACGCCGCGAAGTCGAGGACCTCACGGGCTCCGTACACCTTCGGCAACAGCAACCCGTCGAGTCCCGCGCGTACCACCGCCGCGAGGTCTCGGCCGAAATGGTCCGTGTCGAGTGGGTTCGGGCGCACCAGCACCGTCACCTCGGGGTGCTCGCGTCGCAGGGTGTCGATCGTCTCGGCTGCCAGCGCGCGGGCATCGGCTTTGCTCGGCTCGGGAACCGAATCCTCGAGGTCGAGGATCACGGCGTCGGCGCCGGCACGCACTGCCTTCTGCGCCCAGCCCTCACGATGAGCTGGCACGAACTGGAGGGAACGTAGGGGTCGCATTACTTCCTCACTCGATAGGGCACCGCCGGTGCGGGGACGTCACTGATTCCCCACACGGTCCCGGGTGATACCGCCGATCGCCGGACCGGCCATCCAGAGGAATCCGCGCCCACCGCGAAGGAGGCGCGGGACCATGTGGTGTGCGGCATCTCGTCACATCCAGACATCGTGGTGCAGGCTTTGACCAAATGATTGACCAGCGGGTTGGCGGCCCGTACTGTTAAACGAACAATCGCTCGTACGTTAACACGGCCGGCGGCGCCGGCGCTATGAGGAGTTTCGATGACAATCAACGACGTCAGCACTGCCGCCCGAGTGATCGGGCAGCCTGATCGCTGGTGGGAGGACCTCGACCTCGGGGACGTGCTCCGCGGGCCCGGCATGACTGTCACCGACGCGCACCTGGTGCACTGGGCCGGGCTGACCTGCGACATCGTCTCGCTGCACCTCGACGAGGAGTATGCCGCCGGCACCCAGTTCGGACAGCGGATCGCACACGGGCCGTTCACGCTGTCGCTCGCCCTGGGACTGACGACGCAGACCGGGTACTTCAACAATGTCGTCGCCTGGCTCGGCCTCGACGAGGTGCGCGCTGTGCGTCCGGTGCTCATCGGCGACACCCTGCATCCCGAAGCCGAGCTCATTGCCACCCGCCCCACCAAGAAGCCCGACCAGGGCATCTGGTCTTTCGCCTACAGCGCGCTCAATCAGCGAGGCGAAGCCGTGATGACCTTCCGGAGCAGCTTCATGATCCGCCGACGTCCCGAGGAGCTTCGCTGACGACATGCGGGTGGCGGATTGCGATCCTCGCGCACTGTTGTGTGATCACGGGCGCACTCGTACGCTGCAGCGAAAGCGAACGTTTGTTCTTGAAAGGAATTGAGCATGGCCGAACATGACAAGCCGGTAGTCACTCGTAAGGGAGAGGAAGCGCAGAACACGGGCCAATCGGGTGGCGCGGTGCGTGTGTCCGGGGTCAGCGTCCAGCACACGCCGGCGACGAAGATTTGGTTCGGGAAGGTCTTCAACGAGCCGGGATATCGGTCCCTGCCGCACCATCATGGTGAGGCCGAGACCGGCGGGTACGTTCTCACCGGCAAGGCGCGAATCTACTTCGGCGAGAACTTCAGCGAGTACATCGACATGTCGGAAGGGGACTTCGTCTTCGTCCCGCCCTTCATGCCGCATGTCGAAGCCAACATGAGCACCACCGAGGAACTCATCTGGCTCACCACCCGCACGCCCGAGAACATCGTCGTCAATCTGCCTGAGGTAGACGACAGCACTCTGGCCGGATACGTCCGTGTCGGAACCCACGCCGAGGCGCACTGACTTTCCCGCCCCCGCTTCATCGCAGGAGTTCCTCTCCTGCGGCTCAATATTGCAATCCACGAAAGTCCTCCGGCCGAGTCACGGCCGGAGGACTTCGGTGTGTCGGACGGCGGAACGCATATCGGCGGTTCGGTGTACCGAGACGGGGCGAATCGGGGGAGAGGTTCAGCGCGCACCGATTCCGGTTGTCATTCTCGCCACCGCCGCGGTGCGATTGTTCACCGACATCTTGCGCAGAATATTGCTAACGTGAAACCGGACCGTGTTCCTCGAAATGTACAGGTCACGACCAATTTCGGCGTTCGATGCACCATCGGCCATCATTCCCAGAATCTCGTGCTCGCGACCGGTCAACGGCTCGTCGTGATCGGAAGGGCGCGTGATTTCGCCGCGGGCAGGGAGTCCGGTGTGAACACACGAATCGGCGCGGCCGCCGGAGAGCAGGACCCTCTCCAGCGCCGATGCGGCACGAAGGCGTGCCGCCCGGTCATCCACGTGCTGAGAGTGAAGCAAGTCGAGGATTTGACTCAGCTCGGCGTACATCGTCATCGATTCCGCAACCTCCGGGTCCAACCGAGCCATGGACTCTCCGGCGCGGACTTCGTGACCTGCTGAAACTCGGCCTGAAATTGTTGGCCGACAGGGGGATCCTTGCCATCCGCAGGGTAGCGTCGTAGGCTACAGCAAACAAACACTCGTAAGTTTAAGTGAGTGTTGGGCACCGAAGCAACTCCACTGAAAGAAGCGGTTCCATGTCGCTTGCCATTGGGGATCGAACAGTGCGCCTCCCGCTCGAGTTGACCAGCTTTGTCGGGAGGCGCACCGAACTCGCTGACGCCAAACGACTCCTCGGTACTCACCGGTTGGTCACCGTGACCGGAATAGGGGGAGTGGGGAAAACACGTCTGGCGTTGCGCGTGGCGGCAGACATCGCGCACACGTTCACAGGCGGTGTCCGGCTCGTCGAACTCGGCGACGTGCACGACGCCGGGAAACTGATCGAGACCATCGCCGAGTCACTGGCACCCGAGATCACAGCGCCCTCTCTCGACGATCTGACCGAACACCTGGCGACACAACGCGCGCTGCTCGTGTTCGACAACTGCGAGCACCTGGTCGACGACGTTGCGGTAGTGGTCGGCAAACTGCTTCGGATCTGCCCGGATCTGCGCATACTGGCCACCAGTCGGGAATGTCTGGGCATCGGCGGCGAAGTCACCCTGGCGCTGCGACCGTTGGCGACCCCCGACTGCCACTGCCTGAGTTCACCGAGCGGGCTCCCCAGCTACGAGGCAGTCGCCCTGTTCGCCGATCGGGCCAGCGCCGCCGTGCCAGGCTTCGGGATTACCGAGGAGAATCAGTTCGCCGTCGTGAAGATTTGCCAGCGTCTCGAGGGGCTTCCCCTACCCATCGAGCTAGCGGCTCAGCGGCTGCGGGCCTTGTCCACACAGCAGATCCTCGAACACCTCGACGATCCGTGCTGTTTCCTCACCCTCGGCAGCCGGGGAGCGCCCGCACGTCAGCAGAGCCTGCGCTCGAGCCTGGACTGGAGTTACGACCTGTGCTCGGCGACCGAGCGATGCCTGTGGGAGGTGCTGTCGATATTCGAAGGCGGATTCGAGCTCGACGCCGCCGAAGCAGTATGCGCCGGCTACGCCACCTCAGGCGAGTTACTCGACGTATTGACCTCGCTGATCAACAAGTCGATCATCACCCCCGAACAGACCCCCGGTCTAGTCCGATATCGCATGCTCGCGACGGTGCGCAACTACGGCCTCGACAAGCTGCGGGCAACCGACCGGCACACGACCGTCCTCCACAGGTATCGAGACTGGTTCATCAAACTCGCCCTCCACGCGGACGCCTGCTGGCTAGGCTCTCGGCAGGTCGAACTCATCGATCGCCTCGACCGTGAACGGGCCAACCTCTACGCCGTGATGTCGGCCCGCCTCGACGAGCCACGCGACGCACCGTGCGGACTTCGCATCGCGATCGCACTCCGGCGATTCTGGATGACACGCGGTCTCCTCGACGAGGGCCGACACTGGCTGAGCCACGCCCGGGCCCACCAACTCCCGGGGCACTCATTCGCGCAGATCACCGCGCTGTGCGCCGAAAGCACACTGGCCGGCCTACAGGGCCGATCTCACGAGGCCTTCGATCTGCTCGCCGAGGCGCGTCGATTCGCCGCCCTGAACTCGGATCCGCGCGTAGGGCAACTCGTTCTCCGTGCGGAAGCCGAAGTGTCGCTCGCGAGTGACGATGCCACGACGGCGTCCGCACTCTTTGAAATCACGCTGGAGGCGATTGATCCGTCCGGGGACGACACCGCACGCTTGGAAGCACTGACCGGACTCGGTCGCGCTCTCGGTCGCAACGGCGACCTCGAGAGCGCAGCCCCTTACCTCCAGGAAGCCCTCGCAATCTCCAACGCACACGGCGAATCGGTGAACCGGGCCGTTGCTCATACGGCCCTCGCTGTTATCTCCGAAACCGGTGCACCCACACGGGCAGCTCATCACCTCGAAGTTGCTCTACATCTGACACGACAGCTGCGAAGTCCTGTCCTTGCAGCCGACCTCCTACATATCGCCGCGACCCTCACCGCCGACCGCCACGCCGAACGCGCCGCTGTGTTGTTCGAAGCCTCCGCTGCATGGCAACACCGTGTCGGCCGAATCCCCACCGGCGCACCAGCAAACCTCGACGATATGAGCGCACGGACCACGCTGAGACTCGGCGAGCGGGAGCACTCCCAAGCGCAGCAGCGAGGGCGACGCTTCAGCCTCGACCAGGCCGTGGCGTACGCACTCGGTGAACAACCCGACCAAGATGAGCGCTGCACCCGATCCGGTGATCGATTGACCCCACGTGAGTGGCAGGTCGCCCAGCTGATCAGGCAGGGGTTGACCAACAAGGCAATCGCCGAGACTCTGGTCATTTCGCAGCGCACAGCCCAAGGCCACGTCGAGCGGATACTCAACAAGCTCGGATTCACCTCCCGCGTCCACGTTGCCGCCTGGCTGACAGAGCGCGACGCCGTCGACCCCGAGGCTGTCTTGGAAGTCGGCTGGCACGGGCGGTGACCCAATCACGTGGATGTTCGTCAGGTGAACGATGAGCTTTCGAGCCACAACAACGCGGGGCGGCGGGGTTTGAGGGCCTATGGGGTCATGGAATCGCGCACACCGGCAGGCAACTCGAACGCACGCGCCCTCCGGCATCGCCCATTGGAGGCCCAACATGCCCGCCGACAGCATCTGCGGCGGAGCAACTCCATTGGTAGCTCAACACAGCACTGCCGGGCCGGAATAACTCCGGCCCGGCCACGCCCAATCAGTGTCAGCTGACGGCGCTGTCCGACCACTCCGGGTAGTCGATGTAGCCCTTGTCCCCGCCCGAGTAAAAGGTGTCGAGATCGGGCATGGTCAGATCGAGGCCATCGCGCAGGCGACGTACCAAGTCCGGATTGGAGATGAAGTACCGGCCGAATGCGATCAGGTCGCCGCCGCGCGCCAACCACCGGTCGGCATTCGCCCTGTCGACGAAGTCTGCACTTCCGACAATCGCAGGGTTCACGATCAGCGGACCAGTCCAGATCTCCCGGATGCGGTCGTTGATATCGTCCGATGCAGTCTCGAGGATGTGAAGGTACGCCAACCCCAGCGGATTCAATGCGTTGAGAAGCGTGGTGTAGAGGCCCTCGGGATCGCTCTCGTTCATGTCGTGGAACTTCCCGCCGGGTGAGAACCTGATCCCCACTCGGTCGGCGCCGATGGCGGCGCTGACGGCGGTAGCGACCTCGACCGCGAAGCGTGCCCGGTTCTCATGCGACCCGCCGTACTGGTCGGTGCGCTGATTGCTGTTGTCCGACAGGAACTGCTGGATCAGGTAGCCGTTGGCGCCGTGGATCTCGACGCCGTCGAAGCCGGCGGCGATCGCGCGCTCGGCCGCCGCGACAAACACGTTGACCTGCTCTCGAATCTGCTCGACGGTCATCTCGGCGGGCGTGACGAACGCGAGCCGACCACCGGAGTTGAAGATCGTGCCCTGGGCGGCGATGGGCGAGGCTCCGAGCGGCTGCATTCCGTTGATCTCCGGGTGCCCCACGCGGCCGCCGTGCATGAGCTGGGCGAAGATCCGGCCGCCGGCATCGTGAACAGACTGGGTGATCGGGCGCCAGGCTTCCTCCTGCTCATCGTTGTAGAGACCGGGAATATTCGGCTCGGACTGTCCCTGCTTCGACGGCGAAATGCCCTCGCTCACGATGAGCCCTGCGCTGGCGCGTTGCGCGTAGTAGAGCGCGGCACTCTCGCACGGTAGTCCCGTCTCGGAGGCGCGAACCCGCGTCATGGGTGCCATGACGACTCGATTCGACAGCTCGAGTGAACCCAATTTGTATGTCTCGAACAACATGACCTGAGAACTCCTTACTGTGGGGGTGTTTGTCGCCCGGTTGTAGCCTGGCGTGCGTCGGCACCGAGCAATGCCCTGTGCGTGGCTAGTTTTCGACGGTGTCTAGTGCACGTGATTCTTGTGGTGTAGTCAGTCGTACCCCTGGACTCGGTCTCATCGGCGTAGCGATCCCAGAGGTTGCACCCGAAGACCTTGTCCCGGCGACGCTGCCAAAGGACGAACCGACGGATTTCCGGTAATGCCCAAGTGGGTTTGACTGCTTCGCCGACCCCACATGCGATCGATCTTTGGGTGCGGGGCCCTCCGAGTAAACGTACGGACGTTCGTACGTAAGTATTGGCGAGATCGGTCGATGTGTCAACCCTCACAGGCGTGCGCAGCGTCGGGCGCTTGTCGCAGGTTGTGTCGAAAATTGGCGCTGCATCTGCTTGGCGGGGGAGGGTGGTCCGCCGATGCGATTAGGTCGACTAGCCCGACCGAGTCGGAGTGGTCTGGGCGTAAAGCTCGGTTTCGCCCACGAGCAGATCATTGATGGGCCCGCTCGAGCTGTTGTATCGCCGCGCTGGGTTCGGTGGCGCCATGTCGGCGTTTGCGACTAGCGCGTGGCGGCTGGCGTAGTCATGGACGACGAGCAACTGCAGCGCACTGAATTTCGGACGATTACACGGTCGTTCAATCACGATGTGACAGTTTGAGTTGCTATATCGAAATGATATGTCCTTATGTGAAATTGGCGTCTAGCCAGAACATGTTGGCTCCCCGACTATCAATGCATGCGTAGGCGATTGAGTGGGCCGAAGGCTGACGACCAGCGCGCTATGCGGTAGGAGATTGAATCTCGGCTGTTGAGTGCCTCGCAGCGCTCGCCTCGGGCCTTGCGCTTTGCGCTGGGATCCCCAAAGGCGCGACGCGGTTGTTACCAGCTCAATCGTCGCCCGGATGCTGGTCTCGACGATCTTGTCGCTGGGATTCATCGGCAGAGAGTTCGGCCCAGCGCGATCCCATGCTTAACAACTTCTTCGCCAGAACATTCTGGGCAGCGAGATACCAATCAGCAAACGTACGATTGTTTATGAGATCACTCGCCGGCCCCTTCGGGGACCGTTAACTTTACTTCGGAGGGCACAGTGACTCGAGCAACTCGGGTGACCCGCGGCGGCGCACGCACGAATGTCGCGATTCGCGAGGCCGCGGCCAGGCTATTCTACGAGCACGGCTACAAGGCGACGTCGCTGCGCACGGTAGCCAGCGAGGTCGGCATCCAGGTCGGCAGCCTCTACAACCACATCAGCGGCAAGGAAGAACTCCTGACGGACATCATGGTGTCGGTCATGGACGAACTCCTCGAGGCGGTGAACAGCGCCCTGTTCGACGTCGACGGCAGTGCCGTGGATCGCTTCAAGGTGGCGGTCGACTGCCACATCCGCTACCACGCCGAGCACGCGAGAGAAGTCTTCATCGGCAACTCCGAACTGCGCTCCCTCAGTAACGGCGACCTCGACGAAGTGCTCGCCAAGCGTGCGGAGTACGAGCGCCTGCTGCAGAAACTGGTCAAGGACGTGGCCAAGGAGGCCGGCGCGGACATCCTCGACGCCAAACTGCAGACGTACTCCATCCTCGCGCAGGGTGCCCATGTGTCGTCCTGGTACAAGCCCGGAGGCCCCAAGACGCTCGACAGGGTGGTCAACGCCTATATCACGATGGCGTTGCGGCAGCTCGGCGTCGAAGACGACAGCTGAGTGCGGTAACCCTGTGTGCGTGAGTTACTCGCGGATGTCGATGGCAACCTCACCACATACCTGAATAGCGAGAATCAAGCAGCACAGTGGACCTCGGAGACGGCGAAGACCATATTCCCGCCGTGCCGGATGATGCCCTGGCGTTCGACCTACGAGAAGGTCGGATAGGGGCCGGACACGGTCGAGTACATCTCCGCCCCACCCATCTCTTTGAGGGGCGGAGGCATCACATCGCTCACCTGCTGAATGCGCGCCAGTTGTCCCGATCGCCACACCTTCTGCTGTCGTGGCTGCGATGCGGGGTACGGCGAGTACCCGTGACCGGCGTAGGTGTGGCAGAGAGGGATTGAGCGTAGCCCGCACCCCGGCTTGATGCTGCACGGTTTGAGGCGCTCCGGGGGCCAGGTAGTCCAATGCGGGGCTTGACACAAGTAGTCGTCGACGAGAGACTTATCACAAACAAACAAACGATCGCTTTTTTGAAATTTGAGGCTTTGACTCCAGCCCGAAGGGGAATCCACGTGAAGATTCGATCGCAGAAACTGCACGCTGTGAGCGTCGTCGTTGTCGCACTCACAACGCTGCTCATGACGTCTTCCTGTTCCAACGGCAGTTCGTCCGGCGGGGGAGGGTCGGGGAAGGTGGCTTTGAAGGTTGCCACATATGAGGGTTTGTGGCTCGAGGCGCCGGTGTACGTCGCCGAGGAGCGTGGCATCTTCGCCAGCCACGGTGTCGAGATCGAGCGGATCAACATTCCGACCGGTCCTACCCAGATCGCGGCGGCACAAAGCGGGAGTATCGACGTGGTGACGCTGACGACTAACGCGATCATGCAGTCGAATGCGAAGGGGGGGACGCCCTTCGATCAATTGATCGGGAACATCCAGCATCAGATCTACGGGGTATCCGGACTCGAGAGTGTGATGGACAACTGCCCCGACGCCGGCAAGCCGTACCCCGAGCCGATCAAATGCATGAAGGGCAAGCGACTGGGCGTCACCGCGCTCGGATCGGACAACTACAACGTGGCGCTCTCACTGCTCCATGACGCAGGACTGAGCAAGGACGACGTGGACATCCTTCCCCTCGGTGGTGGGACGCAGTTGCCGCTGGCCATGCAGAACGGTCAGGCAGACTTCGTGGTAAATACCGAGCCCGGCCCTACACAGGTGGAGAAAGTGTGGAAGATCGCGGTGCCGGTGGTACCGCTGCGAACCGGGGCCACGAACAAGTACTTCAGCACGTGGAGCGGCTCGGGCTTTTTCGCGACCGAACCGGCCGTAGAGAAGAAGCCGGAGGCGTACCAGCGGTTCGTCGACGCGATGGTGGAGGCGTCCGACTGGGCCGCGGACCCCGCCAACGAGCAGGAACTTGCCGCAATTTTCAAGAAGTACGCATCGAACACCCCCGACGAGACGGTGAGCGAACTCGCCAGGACCGCGCCTGCGACTTTCGGCGCACGGATGAATTGTGAGGGCGTGATGAACGCGTCCAAGTGGCTGGCGGAAACCGACCAGGCCACCGCTGAGGATCTTCCGACGAATTGCGAGGACTTCGTCTGGAACTACACGGCCGGAAAGTACCTCGACAAACAAGCGAAGTGAGTCGATTCAAAGACTGCAGCCGGACCGACTCTGGAAGGAGTTTTCAATTGTCATCGAGCAACTCAATGCGCGGCGTGGCCGTCGTCACAGGGGCCGGCAGCGGAATCGGCGCAGCCGTCGCCACCAAGCTCGCCGATGACGGCTATCAAGTACTCGCAGCGGACATCAACCAGGTTAGCTCTGAGAAACTGGCCGCCGAACTTGTCGAGCAGGGACACGAAGCCCTTTCGGTGGAGGTCGACGTGGCGAGCCCAGAGTCCGTGGCGAACCTGGTGTGTCGGGCGTCGACCTGGACCGCGAATCCGATCACCACCCTAGTCAACTGTGCTGGCGTGAACAGTCACCACGACGTCCTGGACCTGCCCTTCGAGGAGTGGGAACGCATCATCCGGATCAACCTCACCGGTACGTTCCTGGTTTGCCAGTCGGTCGCCAAGTTGATGGTCGAGGCCGGCAAGGGCGCGATTGTCAACATTTCTTCCCTGAACGCCGAATTGGTGTCCGGCAAGGGAGCTCACTATGCAGCCTCGAAGGGCGGTGTCCGGCAGCTCACCAAGGCATTCGCGGTGGGACTGGCGCCCCACAACATTCGGGTCAATGCGGTCGGCCCTGGGCCGGTCGAGACCAACCTCACAGCACACCGGATTGCCGACCAGGAGATCCGCCAGAACATGATGCGCGGCCTCCTTCGTGGGCGCTTCGGCCAACCCAACGACGTCGCCTCGGCGGTTGCGTTTCTGGTCTCCGACGACTCCGACTTCATTACCGGAACCACTCTCTACCTCGATGGAGGAATCCTCGCATGCCGATAAACTTCAGTGTCGACGACCTGGGGCCGATCACCGATTTCCGGGCCCGGCCGAACACCGCCGAGTACATGGCGATCTACGACCAGCCGGGCCGACGTGATCCCTGGCCCCGGTTCGGTTATCCGCGACCGGGCAACGAGCCGCTCGATGAGTTCGTGGAGAACGTCGCTCAACTTGGTATCTCACGTGCGGTGTTCACCGGCCGACAGGGATCGTTGGCCGGTGACTGTCCCATTCCGAACGACTACATTGCCGAGTGTGTGGGGCAGTTCCCCCAGAGGCTGACCGGTTTCGCTGGCATCGACCCGCTCACGGGCGACGCCGCACTGGCCGAGGTTCGGCGTACCATTTTCGACCTGAAGCTCTCCGGCATTGCGATGGATCCGCCACGTCAGCTGTCGGGGGAGGAGATCGGCTACGACAACGAGAAGTATCTCTTCCCCGTGTACGAGCTTGCTCAGGAGCTTGACGTGCCAGTCATCCTGACCATGGGACCCATGGTGGCCCAATTCGGTGATCCCTGGCCAGTGGACCGCGTCGCGGCCACGTTCCCGGATCTCAAGATCGTCTGCTCGCATGGCGTCTGGCCCCAGGTCACTGAGCTGATTAGTTTGGCCTACCGTCGATCCAACGTCTATCTCGAGGCATCGATCTACGAGTTCCTGCCAGGGGCAGAGCCGTTCATCGATGCGGCGAGCACCATTATCGCCGACCAGGTCGTGTACGCCAGCGCCTTCCCGTTCAACCCGCTGGGCACACTCGAGAAGTTTCTGCAATTCCCGATCCCGTTCGAAGCGATGAAGAAGGTCGTCTCCGAGAACGCGTTGAAGCTGCTGGGTCCGATTCCGGCGCCGGCCGACGTCGTCGCTATCGCTGGTAAGGCATCACAGTGAAGGGCACACACCAGGCCAGTGGCGCCGTTCTTTCGGAAGAACGTATGACGCGTACCACGACCAGCGCCACGGCCATCGGCCCGAACCCCACAGACTCGCCGTCGAACCAGCAGAAGTTCGCCTTTTCCGTCAAGTCCGTCCGGCATTGGTTCGGCGGCCCGCGAGAGCAACCGCCAGCACTCGACGACGTTTCGATCGATGTCCGCGAGGGAGAGTTCCTTGCCCTGGTCGGCCCGAGCGGCTGCGGAAAGACGACGCTCCTGAACATGCTGGCCGGTTTGATCCGTCCAGACGAAGGCAGCATCGCAGTCCGCGGGGAACCGGTTATCCGGCCACGGTCCTCGGTCGGCTACATCTCGGCCAGAGACGCTCTCCTGCCCTGGAGGCCGGCCTGGAAGAACGTCGCCTTCGGGCTTGAGACCCAGCGTCTGACTCGCGCTGCCCGTAAGGAACGTGCGTACGAGATGCTTGAACTAGTCGGGCTCAAGGGGTACGAGGAGCTCAAGCGAGGCGAGTTGTCGCAGGGAATGCGGCAACGGGTCGCCATCGCCCGCACGCTCGCCGTCTCGCCGGAGATCATTCTGCTCGACGAGCCATTCTCGGCACTGGACCAGCAGACAAAGCTGATCCTGGAGGGCGTGTTCATTGACATCTGGGAGAAGTCGCGCAAGACCATCGTGATGGTCACCCACGACATCGAAGAGGCGGTGGCCATGGCTGACCGCGTCGTGATGCTGACGCACCGTCCCGGACGGATCCGGGTGGACATGGAGATCGATCTCCCGCGACCGCGGGACGTCGCCGAGATCCGTTACGACCCCAGGTTCCGAGAGACTACCCACACCATCTGGAACCATCTGCGCGAAGAGTTGCAGTCCATCAACGTTTTTGAGGAGGGCTGACATGGAGCCCCAGGTTCTCACCGCGACCCGTACGGCCCAGCATCCTCCCGCGACCAATACGACGGGTACGGCACCGAGGCGCAGGATGTCGAGGCGTCGGGTGGCGATCTCTGCGGTCCAGGTCGGGATCGGCGTGCTATTCCTGGCACTGTGGCAGTGGGTGGTGGACGCCGGGTTTGTCGCAGAGTTCTCCGTCTCCAAACCCACGAAGGTGTGGGATGCCTTGACGTCCTATGTCACAGGCCCGGACTTCTGGGGAGACAGCCTGGCCACGATGACCGAAACCCTGGTCGGCTTCGTGATCGGGGCCTTCGTGGGGGCGATTGCAGGGCTGATGCTTGCTCGCTTCAGCTTTCTCGATGCGGCTCTTTCGCCCTACCTGACCGCGCTGAACTCGCTGCCCCGCGTCGCGCTCGCGCCGATGTTCATCCTTTGGTTCGGGATCGGCATGGCCTCGAAGGTGTATCTGGTGATCAGTATCGTGTTCTTCATCGTCATGATCGCCACTCAGGCGGCCGTCAAGACAGTCGACCCGGACTTCATGATGATGGGTAGAGCGATGGCGATTGGTGAGTTCCGAATGTTCGTCAAGATCATCCTGCCGGCCTCGGTCCCAGGCATCTTCGCCGGGCTCAAGCTGGGTACGGTGTATGCCCTGCTGGCGGCAGTGTTCGGGGAGATGTTGTCGTCGCAGGAGGGCTGGGGACAGAAGATTAGCTTGTACTCCCAGTCGTTTCAACCGGACGCCGTCATCGCCGTGCTGTTCGTAGTCATGGTGTTCTCGGTTGCCATCAACGGGCTGATGAGCCTTACTGAGCGGCGGCTGTTGTCTTGGCAGCGATGATGGAGCACCGTCCTGCCCAGTTGGCCGAGTGCGCCGACACGTCAGCACGGCAGGCGAATTCCCGGGATTCAGGTCTGTCGGTCTGACGCACCGACGTGACTTGCAGTCAGCGGTGACCTGTTGGTTCGATCGCCGATTCGCTAGGCGGCGCCGGGTACCCAGAAATCTTCGACGCTGGCACAGGTTGGTAGTAATTGAATAGGTGAATAGGGCTGTGCTGCATCGATCCGGCTGAACAGGTATTGCCGCAAACCTGCGTCAGCTATCGGACGGTTCGGGGTACCGAGCAAATTGTCTAAAACTAGCGTTCGTTGAATGTCGTCAGGATGGACGAGACTCGCTGAAAGGTCTAGTCGCCCAAGGCAGCAGACACGAGCGGGCCGGTTTCGGAGCGAAGCTCTTGCTCGATGAGCAGACATTCGGGCAGCTCCCCTCGGACTATCCGCGCCAATAACAGAAAACCTCAAGGAGAGTTGTGATAGTCGACTTCCGGGTTCGCCCGCCATATAAGAGTTTCACCAAGCTGCACATCTTCCACCCGCGGGTGTCCAACCCGGACCCGGTCACTGCGAAAGGGTTTCAGTTGGATCTGCCGCCCTATCGCTCCAGGGATGAGTTTTCGATGGGCGCATTCGTGGAGGAGATGGACGAAGCCGGCATCGACGTCGGTGTGGTGATGGGCCGCACCGCCCCGCCCGCAGCGGGGTCGGTGCCCAACGATGAGATCGCCGAAATCCTCTCTGCGCACCCCGGTCGATTCGTCGGGTTCGGCTCGGTGGACGTCACCAACCCGAAGGCGGCCATCTCCGAGGTGGACCGGTGCGTCGACCTGGGATTCAAGGGCATCGCGTTCGACAACGGTTATTTCCCCTTGTACGACGACGACGAGACCATCTTTCCGATCTATGAGCGCTGCCAGGAGGAGGGGCTGCTGATTTCCATCACGAGTAGCCTGTTCCTCGGGCCAGACTTGACCTACTGCGACCCGGTGCACCTGCAGCGAGTGGCAGCGCGTTTCAACGAGCTCAAGAT
>NZ_JBFUHV010000061.1:0-47846 GCF_056402215.1 Rhodococcus sp. P4_B6
GATCTGGGCAGAGACCTGCTTTTGCAGCGCGAACGGGCGCCGATCAGCGGCGGTGTGCGCGAGCTGCGCAACCATGTTCGCCCCCGCATTGCACAACTCCAGTGTCGATTTCAGCGCCACATACTGCTCCGGGGTGGGAGCCAGCTTCACGACAACGATCCGCTTCACACCCTGCGCCTTTCCCTGATCGTCGCGGTGCGTTCACCGACCCGATGCTGACCCGATGCGGGCAATCATGGCAGAGGTGTGTGACAAGTTCGGCGCACGTTGACCGAGTTCAACGGAGACACCGACCACGTCCACCTAGTGATCCACTACCCACCTACCGTGCAACTCTCCACCCTGGTCAATAGCCTCAAGGGCGTCTCCGCTCGATACCTGCGCCAAGAGTTCCCCGACCACATCCAGAAATACCTGTGGGGCAATCACTTCTGGTCACCGTCCTACTTCGCCGCCTCCGCAGGCGGAGCCCCACTCGCCATCGTCGCCGAGTACATCACCAACCAAAACGACCCGAACCCACACAAGAAGCGACCCCGCTACGCGCGATCGCGCAGTACAGAATCAGCTTCCTCCCGGCCCTGAAGGGCCAGGCTTCCTCTGATTAATCCGGTGAACCAGCCGAGCGGAACCCGGTCGGCCCCGATCACCGAGATGTAGACGAGATGCTGCACCCCGGCGCGCGAGGCGGCCTCGACCAGGTTCCGGGTCGCCACCTCGTCGCCCTTGGGGCCACCCGCCAGGTGCAGAACGGTCTCGACCCCGTCCAGTGCGGCTTCAATTCCCTTGCCCTCGAACAGGTCGCCGATCATGTACTCGACGCCGTCGCCGGGGTCTCGGCCGTGCCGGCTGACGACCCGCACGTCCCGCCCCGCCGCCCGCAGCAGTGGGACGACCTGACGTCCGAGCGTGCCGGTACCGCCGGTGATGAGAATGGGTGATGTCATGATCTGTCCAGATTCTTCGGACTGCTGATTTCGGTGGGTCTACCTGTGAGACACGCCGCGAGGAAGGAATGTGACACGGTGGACGACCGCGATCGGCTGACCGAGCGTTTCGAGGAACACCGGCCGCGGCTGCGGGCCGTCGCCTACCGGATGCTGGGCTCGGTGAGCGAGGCCGACGACGCCGTCCAGGAAGCGTGGTTGCGCACGATTCGCGCGGACACCGGCGAGGTGGAGAACCTCGGGGCGTGGCTGATCACGGTGGTGTCGCGGGTGTGCCTGAACGTGCTGCGCTCACGCGAGCAGCGGCGCGAGGAACCTCTCGACGTGCAGGCACACGATCCGGCCGTCGGCCACGACGACGGTGGCGACCCCGAACACGAAGCGATGCTGGCCGACTCGGTCGGGCTGGCGCTGCTGGTCGTGCTCGACACGCTGACCCCGGCCGAGCGGCTCGCGTTCGTGCTGCACGACATGTTCGACGTGCCGTTCGACGACGTCGCCCCCATCGTGGGCCGCTCCTCCCAGGCGGTGCGGCAACTCGCCAGCCGCGCCCGCCGGCGGGTGAAGGGCGCGGCGCCGGCACCGGACTCCGCCGACCTGGACCGCAGGCGAGCTGTCGTCGACGCCTATCTGGCCGCCACCCGCGGCGGCGACTTCGACGCGCTGGTCGCCCTGCTCGATCCGGAGGTGGTGCTCCGGGCCGATCCGGCTGTCGGACCCACCCCGGGACCGCTCGTGATCCGGGGCGCCCGCGTCGTGGCCAAGGGCGCGCTCGCATCCGCGGAACGGGCCCGGGTCACCCAGGTGGCCCTGGTGAACGGGGCGGCCGGGCTCGTGATGGCTCCCCGAGGGCGGCCGCCCCTGGTGCTGGCGTTCACGATCGTGGACGGGACGATCACCGAGATCGACGTCATCGCGGAGCCGGATCGCGTCCGCCGGCTCGATCTCGCCGTCCTCGGGGACTGACCGGTCACCCGATCCGGGTGATGACCGTCGGCGCCGAGACCCCGCAGCATGGAGGGAGCCGACACCCGGGGAGAGGGGCGCGAACGTGACTACTGCCTCGGACGACGATGCCCCACCCCGGAGCGCGGCCGCGCCGTCGCCGTTCCCGCCGATCGCGGACTACGCCTTCCTCTCGAACTGCCACACCGGGGCGCTGATCGCGCCGGACGGTTCCGTCGACTGGCTGTGCGTGCCCCGGTTCGATTCGCCCAGCGTGTTCGGTTCCCTCCTCGACCGTGAGGCCGGGATGTTCCGGATCGGCCCGTTCGGGCTCAACGTTCCGGCGTCCCGCCAGTACGAGCCGGGCACCAACATCATCTCGGCGGTGTGGAACACCCCGACCGGGTGGGTGAACGTGCGCAGTGCGCTGACGATGAGCCCGACCCGCGGTGAGGACACCGTCACTCCCCACACGAGGCCGCCGGCGGACGAGGATGCCGACCACATGCTGGTCCGCACGGTCACGTGCCTCGACGGCAGCGTGGAGGTGGAGTTGGTGTGCGAGCCCGTGTTCGACTACGGACGCGCACCGGCGGAGTGGGTTCTCGTGAACGGTGATCGGCACACCGCCGACGCGAGCGGTGCGGGGCTCACGCTGCGCCTGCAGACGGACATGGCGCTCGGCATCGAGGGCGGACGGGTTCGCGCGCGCCACATGCTCGAGAAGGGCGAAACCCTGTACTGCGCGCTGACCTGGGCCGCGGAACTCGCCGCGCCGGGAACGGTGGAAGAGGCTGTCGCGCAACTCGATGCGACCGCGACGTTCTGGCGGCGCTGGTTCAGTCACGCCCGCTTCCCAGACCATCGGTGGCGTGAGGCGATCCAGAGGTCCGCCCTGACCATCAAGGGCCTCACGTACATGCCGACCGGCGCCACCGTCGCAGCCCTCACAACTTCCCTGCCGGAAACCCCTGGTGGCGAACGCAATTGGGACTATCGCTACACGTGGATGCGGGATTCCACGTTCACGCTGCAGGCCCTGCACTACCTGAACCTGGACTGGGAGGCCGACGAGTTCATGCAGTTCATCGCCGACCTCGAGTCGAACGGTGACGGCGCACTGCAGATCATGTACGGAATCGACGGCACCCGCGACCTCACCGAGTCGACCCGCGACGACCTGTCCGGCTATGCGGGCGCGCGCCCGGTGCGGATCGGTAACGGCGCGTTCGACCAGCGGCAGAACGACGTGTTCGGCGCCGTCCTCGACTCGATCCTGCTGCACACGGTGCGCAGCAAGCGACTTCCCCGCCGGTTGTGGCCGCTAGTGCAGCAGCAGGCGGCGTGCGCCTCGGCGGTGTGGCGCGACCCCGATCAGGGGATCTGGGAGGCGCGCGGCGCACCGCAGCACTATGTGTCGTCGAAGCTGATGTGCTGGGTGGCGCTCGACCGGGCGTCGAAGATCGCGGGCATCCGCGGCGATCGGGCGGCAGAGGACACCTGGCGTGCCACAGCCGAGGAGATCCGCGCCGACATCCTCGCGCACGGCGTGAAGAAGGGGGTGCTGCGACAGCACTACGACACCGAGGCGCTGGACGCGTCGACGCTGCTCGCCGCGGTCTTCGGGTTCCTACCCCGCGGGGACGTCCGGCTGCGCGCCACCGTCGACGCCATCGCGAGCGATCTCACCGAGGACGGATTCGTCCTGCGCTACCGCACCGGCGAAACCGACGACGGATTGTCGGGCAAGGAAGGCAGTTTCCTGATCTGCTCGTTCTGGCTGGTGTCGGCCCTGACCGTGGTCGATCAGGTGCAGGAGGCCACCGATTTGATGGAGCGACTGGTCAGCGTGTCGTCTCCCCTGGGCCTGTACGCGGAAGAATTCGACACGAGCACGGGCCGTCACCTCGGCAATTTTCCGCAGGCGTTCTCCCACCTCGCGCTGATCGAGGCCGCGGGGCGCATCATCCTGCACGAGCGGATGCGGGAACTGATGTGAGCCGAGGCCGGGCCCGACACGTCCGCCGCGCGGGCGACGGCCTCGCTGTGTCCGCCACCGTAGGCTGATCATGTGTCCCGAGCCGAATCGAGTCGGACGTACAGCGGCCAACCGGTCGCCGAACGTCGCGTAGCCCGCCGGGCACGGTTCCTCGACTCGGCCCTGTCGGTCTTCGCGGAGAAGACGTACGCCCACAGTTCGATCAGCGACATCTGCGCCGACGCGGGACTGTCGCGGCGCCAGTTCTACGAGGAGTTCGGCAGCCGCGAGGACATCCTCCTGGCCGTCTACGACACGATTCAGGACGACGCCCGGGACGCCGTGCTCGCCGCGAACGAGGCGGCCCCCTCGCGCGATCCGCGGACCGTAGCCGGCACCGTGATGACGGCCTACATCGAATCGGTCGGCACCGACGAGCGGCGCGCCAGGATCATCTTCGTGGAGGTGGTCGGGGCGGGCCCCCGGGTCGAGCAGTACCGCCTCGAGCGCCGCGCACAGTGGGCGCAACTCTTCGAGGCGGTCACCCGCACGATCGACGGTGGCGTCGTCGACCCACCCGAACGGTTCGCGATGGTGTCGATCGCCTTCATCGGGGCGGTCAACGACCTCGCCCACCACTGGAGCACCGCCTCACCCCGGCCGTCCGCGTCGGTCCTGGTGGACGTCCTGAGCACGATGCTCATCGCGCTGGTCACCGATCAGGCCTGACCGGAACTTACTCGCGAGTATTGCGATACCCGTCACACCTGATCTGGCACTCAAAGTGAGACATGGACGTCTCACTTCGGCCCGGGGAGGACCACATGATCAGATCGAGAGCGCTGCGACACCGAATACTGCTGGTGGGAGCGATGGTGGTGGGTGCACAGCTCGCCGTCGCCGCACCGTCGGTCGGGGCGCCCACCGACGGCGGGACGGCGGTGGACGTGCAGCCGGCCCCGGCCGTTCCCGCCTGGCCCGAGGCCGACCGGGGCTTCTACGAGCCGCCTGCGGACGTGGTCGCGGCGGCCGAGCCGGGCGAGATCATCGCCGCCCGCGAAGTCCATCTGGCGAACCTGTCGGCGGTTCCGGTGAACGTCGACGCGTGGCAGCTGTCGTATCGCTCCAACAATTCGCGGGACGAGGCGATCCCGGCGGTCGCGACGGTCGTCAAACCGCGGGGCACGATCGACGGCGTCCGCAATCTGCTGTCGCTCCAGCCGGCGGAAGACTCGCTCGGCCAGTACTGCGCCGCCTCGTACGCGCTGCAGCAGTGGTCCGTTCCCGCGCCGCTGACCGGTCAGGTCCGCGCCGCTGCAGTTCCTCGAGGCCCAGGCCGCGCTCGCCCAGGGATGGGCCGTCGTGCTGCCGGACCATCAGGGCCCGAACGCCGCCTACGCGGCCGGGCCCCTCGCGGGCCGCATCACCCTGGACGGAATCCGGGCGGCGGAGAACTTCGACCCCCTGGAGCTGTCCGGCAGGCAGACCCCGGTCGGACTGATGGGGTACTCGGGTGGCGCGATCGCGACGGGGCATGCCGCCGAACTCCACGAGAGCTACGCGCCGGACCTGAACATCGTCGGCGCGGCCGAGGGCGGTATCCCGGCCGATCTCGGCGCCCTGGTCGATCTCGCGGACAACAACCTGGGCGCGGGGATCGTGCTGGGCGGGGTGTTCGGGGTGAGCCGGGACTACCCCGAACTCGCGGAGTATCTCGACACCCACCTGAACCCCCTCGGCAAGCAGCTCCTCGCCGCCAAGGGCAACCTGTGCGTCAGTTATCAGTCCGCGCTGCTGCCGTTCGCGAACCTGCGGGGCCTGTTCGACAGCCCCAGCGGCGACCCGCTGCGCGATCCGGTGGTCGAATCGGTACTCGACCGGACGAGGATGGGCCATCGGGTGCCGGACGTCCCCATGTTCATGTATCAGGCGAACCCGGACTGGCTGGTGCCGGTCGGGCCCGTCGACCGGCTCGTCGACACGTACTGCCAGGACCCGGACGCCCGGGTGACGTACATCCGCGACCACGCCAGCGAGCACCTGTCCCTCGAGCCGGTCGCGGCCGCGAGCGCCCTGATGTGGTTGCGGGACCGTTTCGACGGGGTCCCGGCCGGCGCCGGGTGCGCCACCCACGACGTGGGGTCGATGGCCCTCGACGAGAAGACGTGGCCGGTGTGGTCGTCGATCGTCGGCGACACACTCGCGAGCCTGCTCGGTCAGCCGATCGGGACGTGACGGTTCACAGCCCGCCGACACCGGCGAGCAGGGTGCGCGAGCCCTCGTGGAGCCGGTCCCGGACGACGTCGACGGTGGTCTTCATCGTCGCCGCCACCTCGTCGCAGGACATTCCCCGGTAGAACACGAGGGCGAGTGTCTCCCTTTCGAGGGCGGGCAGCGCGTCGACCGCGTCCAATACCGCCGACCTGCACGAATTCACTTGCATGTACCCATCGTCAATGACCGGCGGGGTCGGAGACAGGGACCCCAGGGTGACGAACTGCCCACCCAGGGGTGAGCGTGCGGAAAAGACAGAGGGCCACCTTCCCCCGGGGGAAGGTGGCCCTCTGTGTGCGGAGGCAATTCCGCGGTGGAGCCTCCTGTCAGGATTGAACTGACGACCGCTCGCTTACAAGGCGAGTGCTCTACCACTGAGCTAAGGAGGCGGACACGCGCGCCCATCATATCCATTGCAGGAACGTCGGCCACTTCCGCCCACATTGGATAGCGTTGGAGCCATGAGTACCTCGGAGATCGCCACCGTCCTCGCTTGGCACGACGCCCTCAACTCCGGCGACATCGACACTCTGCTGTCGCTGTCGAGCGACGACATCGAGATGGGTGGACCGAAAGGCGCCACTCAGGGCCTGGCGCCGCTGCGGGAATGGGCGTCCACCGCGGGCATCACGCTGAATCCGAAGCGAATGTATTACTACGACGGAGTGCTGGTGGTCGAACAGCAGGCCACGTGGGCCACGGACCCGGAAGAGACGCGTATCCTGGCCTCTGCATTCCGTGTCGTCCACGATCAGGTCATCTCCACGTTCCGCCACGAGACACTCGAGTCTGCACTCTCCGCTACCGATCTGACCGAGAAAGACCTTGTCTCCGACACGTAGTATGTCCAAGCTCACAGAATCCCTCCAACGTCTCACAGGCGACCGTCGCGCAACGGTCGATGCGGTCACCGCTGCACCCACCCCGCTGCAGCCGATCGACCTCACCGACGATGCGGTCGTCGCCGAAGTACTCGACCTCGCCGTGCGAGTCGGTGAAGTCCTCCTCGCGTCCGGCACCGGTGCGATGGACACCGCCGAACAGGTGCAGTTCATCGCCGCCACGTACGGCCTCGCCCAGTGCGATGTGGATGTCACGTACAACTCCATCGTGCTGTCGGCGTACCGCGGGCCCACCCTCCCGCCGGCGAGCACCATGCGGATCGTGCACTACCGCTCGATGGACTTCACCCGGCTCGCGGCGGTCGACCGGCTCACCCGGCGCATCCGCCGGGAAGCGGTCACCCCCGGCGAGGCGCATGAGGCCCTGACCGCGGTCACCACGGCGCCGCACCCGTACAACCGCTGGATCGCGACGCTCGCCTGGGCGTCGATGGCCGCGTCGGTGTCCGTGTTGATGGGTGGTGGGGTGCTGGTCGCGTCCGTCGCCTTCCTGACGACGATGGTGATCTACCGGGTCAACCGCGTCCTCAACCGCATCGGTCTGCCGTTCTTCTTCCAGCAGGTGGCGGGCGGCCTGGTGGCCGCGACCCCGGCGGCGACGCTCTACACGTTCCAGGATCAGCTGGGTGTCGAGATCAGACCGTCGCAGATCATTTCGGCCGGTGTGGTGGTGCTGTTGTCCGGGCTGTCACTGGTCGGTTCCGTACAGGACGCCATCACGGGAGCACCGATCACGGCGGCGGCGCGATTCTTCGAAGTGGTCATGATGACCGGCGGCATCATCGCCGGTGTGGCCATCTCGTTGCGTCTGACCGGCGTGCTGGGTTCGACCCTGCCCCCGGTCAACGTCGAGATCACCGAACTCGTGCAACTCCCCGTGCTGGTGATGTCGGGCGCTTTCGCGTCGATGTTCTATGCACTGGCCTGTTACGCCGAGCAACGGGCCCTGACGGCCGCGTGGTTCGGTGGCGCGGCCGGCGCGCTCGTGTACATGGTGGCGCACCAGTTCGGCATCGGCCCGATCATCGGTTCGGCACTCGCCGCCACCGTGGTCGGCTTCGCCGGTGGTCTGATGGCCCGCCGCGCGCTCACGCCGCCGTTGGTCGTCGTGGTGGCGGGTATCACGCCGCTGCTGCCGGGTCTGTCCCTGTACCGGGGTCTGTACGCCCTGCTCAACAACGAGGTGGTGATCGGACTGGGCTCGCTGCTGGCGGCGTTCGGTATCGGTTGCGCGCTCGCGGCCGGCGTCACACTCGGCGAATGGATCGCCCGGACCCTGCGGAGGCCGCGCATCCTGCGCCGCACAGACGACATCCGCCGCCCCGTCTTCAAGACGAGGCGGCGGAAGCCGGTCGAAACACACACACAGAAGGCGGCCTGAGGCAGTTTCAGGTGACGGCCTCTCGGCCGTCGGCCGGGCGCGACCGCCGGAATCTCACCGGACGGTCGTCCCGGCCCACAACGTCGCCGAAACGCGGGCGACGAGGAGGTCAGCTCTTGTCGACGCTGTGCCGTCCGCCCGACTTCTCGTCGGCCTCCATGGCCTCACGCAGGCTCTTCGGCCGCATGTCGGTCCAGTTCTTCTCCACGTACTCGAGGCAGGCTGCCCGGCTTTCCTCGCCGAAAACCACGCGCCAGCCTGCCGGCACCTCAGAGAACGTGGGCCACAGTGAGTGCTGGTCCTCGTCGTTCACCAGCACGTAGAAGCGGCCTTCTTCGTCATCGAATGGATTGGTGCTCATCTCGCCTCGCTTGTCGCATACGTGTCCTGTGCGTTCACACTAGCAAGCGTGCCGTTGCTGCCACGCCTTGTTACGACAGATGTAACGATCTCTCCCGCCCGCACGGCAACGTTCGACAGGAGCGACGACGTGATTCCGTGCGTTTTCTCCGTGCCGCCCTGCAGATAGATTCCCGCTGTGACGTCCGGCGAAACCGCCAATCGGTAATCTCGGCCGACTTCCCGGGGCGGGTGGGTTTTCGGCGCCAGTTCGCCGAGCAGCGGCTCGAGGGGAGCGGGGGTGAAACCGGTGGCCAGAATCAGTGCGTCGCAAGCAAGAGTGTCGGTGAGGCCGTCCACACCGCTGCGCACCGCCACCTCGATTCCGTCCGAAGTCTCGTCGACGGCAATGATCTCCGACGCGCGGCGCATGAACAGCCGGCGGCGCCCGCGCACGCGTTCCTGGTACTCGGTCGCGTACAGCTCGTTGATGAGCTCGATGTCGACCACCGAATAGTTAGTACTCCTATGGACATCCAGCAATCGCAGACGCTCCCCCTCCGGGGCGCCGTGCAGGTCGTCCACGGCCTCCGGATCGAAGATGCGGTTGGCGTACGGACTGTCGTCGGCCGGGCTGTAGCCGTAACGCGAGAAGACGCTGTGGACTTCGGCTTCGGGGTAGTTTCCGTGCAGGTACTGGACGATCTCGGCGGCGCTCTGACCCGCTCCGAGGACGACGAACCGCTGGTGAACCGGGGCCGGCATCTCGCCGAGCCGGAACAGGAATTGATGGTTGTGGAAGCACCGCGCAGAGGGGTTGGCCCACTCGGGGATTCGTTCCCGCAGACCCGCGCCGACCACGACGTTGCGTGCGATCACCGTGGAGCCGTCGGCGGCACGGACCTCGAAACGGTCGATCACCCCGTCGTCGCCGCGGATTCCGCGTACCGCCTCCACCGTGGTGCCGTACCGCACGTCGGCGTCCACTCGGCGTGCCGCCCACTGCAGGTAGTCGTGGAACTCGTGACGAGTCGGGAAGAACGTCTGGTGATTGACGAAGTCGACGAGGCGACCCTGATCGAAGAGGTAATTGAAGAAGGTGAATGCGCTGCGCGGATTCCGGAACGTCACCAGATCCTTGGGAAACGCGATCTGCATGGTGGCGCCGTCGAGCAGCATTCCGGGATGCCACCCGAATCGATCCTGCTTCTCGAAGAATTGCGCGCTGATCCGCTCGCGCGGGGGGCACTCCGCGTTGTGTTCCTCGATGGCAATGGCCAGTGCGAGGTTGGCGGGACCGAATCCGACACCCACGACATCTCGCACCGGGAGATCTGTACCGACCGTTTCCGGCGATTCACTCATAGCTCGTTGTCCGTCCTCGACGCCGCGCCGCACCCGACCCAGCCGCCGTCTGTCTTCCGGCAAGATAGTGAAGCCTATCCTTATTTCGAGCACAGTACCAAGTACTTCCGGCCCCCGAGGCGGCGAAGTCCGCCCCAGAACTGCGATCTAGATCACTCTTGATCATCGGACGCCTTGCGCCCATGCGGTGACCAGCGCCGACAACTCCGACGCCCAGCCACGGACCTCCTCGGCATCCAGCACATCCGAGGAGAAAGAGAAATATGCGTGGACGGGTCCGCCGCCGATCGGCTCGTAGAAGCTCAGCGTCAGATCCGAATCCGGCACACCCACCGGCACCGGCATGAAGCCGCCCAGCGCGTCGAGGTGACCGAGCCTGGCCTGCTCGTGATGAACGATCATGACCTGCGGACGAAGCACCGGCGTGTCGCCGAGCGCCTCCACCACGTCGGCGAAGGCCACGTCCTGGTTGTCCAGCGCGTCGAGATTTCCAGCGCGGATACGCTGCAGCAACTCCACGGGATCGGGATCACCACTCGTATCCGTTCGCAGCAGAACGATATTGAAGAAGCAGCCGACGAGCGCGTCCAGCGTCTCCTCGGTGCGTCCCGCGACGAGCGACCCCAGCGGGATGTCCGTGCCGGCGCCGTGCCGGGTCAGCACGGTCGCGAGCGCCGCCTGCAACACCATGAACAGGCTGGTGCCCGTGTCGCTCGCGAACTTCGTGACCGCGCTGTGCAGTTCCGCGTCGATCTCGACGGGCACGATCTCCGCCGTCCGCGGTCCGCGAATGCCCGGGGCGRGAAGTTCGAGCCGGGACGGCATCCCGTCCAGCGTCTCGCGCCAGTACGCGAGCTGACGGGACCGGCGGCTGTCCGGGTCCCCGGGATCGCCGGCGAGTGCCTGCGACCACACCACGTAGTCGGCGTATCCGACGGGCAGCGGGTCCCATTCGGGTTCGCCGCCGTGTGAGCGGGCGGCGTATGCGCCCATCAGGTCACCGAGCAACGGCACCACGGACCATTCATCGACGGCGATGTAGTGCATCGCGAGGAGCAGCGCCTGGGTGCCGTCCGCACCGGTCACCAGATGCACCCGCAGCGGTGCGTGCTCGGTGAGGTCGAGGGGTGCCTGCGCCAACTCGAAGACCGTGCGGTGCACGTCCCCGTCGTCGACGTCGACGAGTTCGAGGGCGGGCCGCACCGCCTCCTGGGCGAACACGGTGTCCCCGACCTCGACGTACACGGTGCGCAGCGGTTCGTGCCGCGTCGTGACGTCGTCGAGAGCCTGCGCCAGGATCTCGGGGTCGACGGTGTCGCGAAGCTGCAGCGACAGTGCGTGACTGGCGCGGGCGTCGGCGCCCGCCGCCCGGAACTGCTTCCAGAACCTGCGTTGCGGCCCGGACAGCGGAAGCGTCTCGGGCCGGGGGTCCGACGCCGTCAGCACCGGCCTGCCGGTGGACGCGGCCGCCGCGACGATCGCGGAGAGTTCGGCCACCGTGGAACTGTCGAACACGTCCCGGATGCCGATGTCGACGGCGAACCGCCCACGGATCCGGCCCACCAGCCGCATCGACGCCATGGAGTTACCACCGAGGTCGAAGAAGTTGTCGTGGATGCCGACCGACGGCAGGTGCAGGATCTCGGCGAACGCTGCGGCGATCTCCTTCTGCTCCGGCGTCTGCGGAGTGCCGTCCCCGGTCAGGGCCGACCAGTCCGGCAGCGGCAGCGCCTTGCGGTCGAGTTTCCCGTTGGGGGTCAACGGAAGTTCGCCGTCCAGCACGACCACGAGAGTCGGCACCATGTAGTCGGGCAAGCGCGCGGCGGCGTGTTCCCGCACTGCTTGCGGATCGATCTGCCCGGCCCCGTGCCCGTCGGCCGGGGTGACGTAGCCGACGAGGCGGACGATGTCGCCGGACCGATCGGCGACGACCGCCGACTGCTTCACGGCCGGATGGCTTCCGAGGGCCGCGATGATCTCGCCGAGTTCGATGCGGAACCCACGGATCTTCACCTGGTCGTCGACGCGTCCGAGGAAGTCGATGTTGCCGTCGGCCCGCCAGCGCGCCCGGTCACCGGTCCGGTACATGCGGGTGCCCGCGTCGCCGAAGGGGCTGGGCACGAACCGGACCGACGTGAGGTCGGGCCTGCCGAGATATCCGCGCGCCAGTCCGCGGCCGGCGATGTACAACTCGCCCGCCACCCCCGGCGGCACCGGCTGCAGGCGGTCGTCGAGGACGTACGCCTGTTCGTTGGGGTCCGGGATGCCGATCGGCACAGCGGAGTTCCACCCGGGCTCCGCCTGCCACAACGTGTTGTTGACGGTGGCCTCGGTGAGACCGTAGGCGGCCAGCAGGTTGAGCCGCTCCGCCCACCGTCCGATCAGTTCCGGCGGCACGGTCTCCGTGCCCACCAGCACGGTACATCCCTCGGGGACGTCGCATCCGGACGGCAGCGCCGCCAGCAGGGACGGCGGAATGATCGCGTGCGTCACGGAATGCGCGGCCATGAAATCGGTGAGTTCCGGTCCGGCGAAGCGGGACTCGTCGGGCACGATCACCACACGGGAGCCCGTGCAGAGCGCCATCGACAACTCGAAGACCGCCACGTCGAATCCGATCGACGCGAACTGCATCACCACCGAGCCCGGGACGAGTTTCATCCGCTGTTCGGCGGTGGCGACGAGGCTGGAGATCCCGTCGTGAGTGAGGATCGCGCCCTTGGGTTTACCGGTGGAGCCCGACGTGTAGATGACGTACGCGGCATGGTTCAGGCCCCGCGGGGGCTGCGGCACCGGTCCGTCGAACCCGGCCTCGAGCTCCGTGACGACGGACTCGTCGTCGAGCAGAACGCGAACGAGGCCGTCGGCCTCCGCGATGCGCGGGCTCTCCCCCACCGTGGTCGCCAGCACCCGCGCCGCGGAGTCGGCGAGCATGTAGGAGATGCGGTCGGACGGGTGGTTCAGGTCGAGCGGCAGGTACGCCGCCCCGAGCTTCAGCACCCCGAGCACGACCGCCACCATCTGCGAAGACCTCGGGACCGCGAGACCCACAACGTCTTCGGCCGAGACGCCGCGGCGATGCAGCAGCGCGGCGATCCGGTCGGCGCGGGCACTCAGCTCCGCATACGTCACCTCGCCCGCGGCGTCGACGACGGCCACAGCGTCGGGGGTCGCGGCGACGTGGCGCGCGAACGCCTCGTAGAACGTCTCCTCCGCCACCGGCTGTGCGGTGTCGTTGAACCCGTGCACCACCAGTTCACGTTCGTCGCCGAGGAACACGTCGAGGTCGCCGATGGCGCGCCCCGAGTCGGACGCGACGGCGCCGAGCACCTCGACCTGCCTGCGCGCGATCTTCTCCGCGGTGGCCTTGTCGAACAGGTCCGAACCGTATTCGAGGCGCAGTTCGACCCGGTCGTCGTCGAGGTACTCGGTGAAGTTGAACACCAGGTCGAACTTGGCCGTGCGTTCCTCGAACACCACCGGGGTGAGGGCCGATCCGGCGGCCTGCGCCGAATCGGACGTCCGGCTGTGGTAGCCGACCATCACCTGGAACAGCGGGTTCCGGGCCAGCGTCCGCGCCGGATTCACCTTCTCCACAACGGTTTCGAACGGAACGTCCGAGTGCGAGAAGGCCGCCAGGTCGGTGTCGCGGACCCGGGCCAGCAGCTGGTCGAACGTGGGGTTGCCCGACACGTCCGTCCGCAGCACCACGGTGTTGACGAAGAACCCGATCAGGTCGTCGAGGCCCTGTTCGCTGCGGCCGGCGACCGGTGCCCCGATCGGCAGATCGTCGCCCGCGCCGAGACGGTGCAGCAACGCCGCCGACGCCGCGTGCAGCACCATGAACATGCTGGTCCCCGACGTCCGCGCGAGCGAACGGAGCGCCCGCGTCGTCGCGGCGTCGAGCGTCGCCTCGATGGCGCCGCCCGCGAAGCTGGGCCGCGCCGGCCGGGTGCGGTCGGCGGGGAGCACCAACTCCTCCGGCGCCCCGTCGAGGGTCTTCGCCCAGTAGTCGAGTTGACGGCTGACGAGGCTGGACTTCTCCTGCGGGTCACCCAGGACGTCGCGCTGCCACAGCGTGTAATCGGCGTACTGGACGTCGAGCGGCTCCCAGCCCGGTGCCGAACCCTGCGCGCGAGCGGCGTACGCCGTCATCAGGTCCCGCAGGAACGGCCGGTCCGACCACTCGTCGGTTGCGATGTGGTGCAGCACGATCGCCAGCACCTGCTCGTCGCCGACCCGGATGAGGCTCGCGCGCACCGGGATCTCGGTGGCCAGGTCGAACGGCCGGCCGACGGTCTCGGTGACGAGCCGGACCAGATCGGCCCCGGTGCCGTCCACGACCGCGACGTCGGGGCGGACGTCGTCCAGGATCACCTGCACGGGTTCCCCGTCGTGCTCCCCGAACACGGTGCGCAGCGACTCGTGCCGCGACACCACGTCGGTCAGCGCCTGCTCGAACACCTCCGGGTCGAGTGCGTCCCGCAGTCGCAGGACGATCGGGAAGTTGTAGGCGACGGCGGGGCCCGCCCCATCCTGAACCGACGCCCCTTCCATCTGCTGCAGGAGCCAGAGGCGTTGCTGCGCAGCGGAGAGCGGCAGATGCTCGGGCCGTGGCCTGGCCGCCAGCACCGGACGCGTCGACGCGGTGTCGTCGCCGATCCGGGTGGCGAGTTCGGCCACCGTCGGCGCCTCGAACAGGTCGCGCATGGTGAGGTCGGTGTCGAGCGCGGCCCGTGCCCGGCTGATCAGCCTGGTGGCGAGCAGCGAGTGACCGCCGAGGTCGAAGAAGTCGTCGTCGACCCCGGGGGCGGGAACGCCGAGGATCTCGCCGAACAATTCGGACAGCACCCGTTCGGTGTCGGTGCGGGGTTCGGTGCGCGCACCGCCGCTCCGGCCGAGCACGTCGTCCGCGGACGGCAGCGCCTTGACGTCGAGTTTGCCGTTGACCGTCATCGGCAGCCTGTCGACCTCGATGACCGCGGCGGGCACCATGTAGTCCGGCAACGTTGCGCGCAGCGCCTGTGAGTACTTGTTAACGTCCGGCGGTTGATAAGTACTCACGGGTACGGCGTAGCCGACGAGCCGCTTGAACCCGCCCGGCCCCGAGTCGACGACGACCGCCGCCTGGCGCACGCCGTCCAGCGCTTCGAGCGCCGAGGCGATTTCGCCGAGTTCCACCCGGTGACCGCGGATCTTCACCTGATCGTCCGTGCGGCCCAGGAAGTCGAGGTTCCCGTCGTCACGCCGGCGCACGAGGTCACCCGTCCGATACATACGTACGGATTGACGGAACGGGTCGGCGACGAAACGCTCCGCCGTCAACGCGAACCGGTCGAGGTAGCCGCGGGCCAACCCCACCCCGGAGATGTACAGCTCACCGGGAACGCCGTCCGGAACCGGACGCAACCAGGCGTCCAGCACATAGGCGGACGTGTTCCAGATCGGTGTGCCGACGGTGGGCGTCGCGCTGTCGGCGGTGCCGGCACCGAGCGTGTTGATGGTGTACTCGGTGGGACCGTACAGGTTGTACCCGCACGTTCCGTCCGTGTCGCGCAACCGGTTCCACACCGAATCCGGCACCGCCTCGCCGCCGAGGAGTACGAGCGGCGGCCGGTGCCGCCCCGGACCGTCGTCGAGCAGACCCTCCTCGATCAGGTGCTGCGCGTACGTCGGTGTCACGTTGACGACGTCGATTTCGTGGGTGTCGCAGTAGGCGACGAGCGCCTCCGCGTCACGCCGCAGGTTCTCGTCGCAGATGTGGACCTCGTGTCCTTCGACCAGCCACAGCAGTTCCTCCCACGACATGTCGAACGCGAACGACACGGTGTGCGCGATCCGCAGTCGCCGACCGCCCGCCGCGGCGACGACCGGTTCGAAGATCGCCTCGCGATGGTTGAACTGCATGTTGGTCAGTCCGCGGTACGGGGTGACGACGCCCTTCGGCTTGCCCGTGGACCCGGACGTGTAGATGACGTACGCCGGATGGTCCAGGCGCCCCGGGGTTCCGGGCGCGAAACCGCCGAGTTCGGCCTCCGACAGCGGTGCGGACGCGACCGCGCCGAAGTCGAGGGTGTCGACGGCCAGCGTGTCGACGGTGGCCGCGGCGAGCGTCCCGGCGACGTCCGACGTGGTGACCATGACCGTCGGCCGGGCGTCGTCGAGCATCGCGACGAGGCGCTCGGCCGGATGGTCCAGTTCGAGCGGCAGGTACGCGGATCCGGTGCGCAGGACGGCGAACAGCGCCACCACCATCTCCACCGTCCGCGGCAGTGCGAGCGCGACGATCCGTTCCGGTCCCGCGCCGCGGCCCAGCAGCAGCCGGGCCATCCGGTTCACGTCGGCGTCGAGTTCGGCGTAGCTCACGGCGCGGTCCCCGAACACGAGGGCCGTCTCGTCGGGACGGACGAGCGCCGCGTCGGCGAACAGGTCGGCGATGGTCGCGTCGGGCAGGGCTTTCGGCTGGATCGGCACGGGTGTTGCGGCACCGGCGATTCCGCCGACCATGCCCGACAGGTCCGTGGACCACTCCTCGAGCACGGTCACGTACCGCGACAGCATGCGTTCGACCCGCGACTCCGAGATCTTCTCCGGGTGGAACTCGAACTTCACCTTCACGCTCACGCCGGGTGTCACGACGACCGTGACCGGGTAGTGCGTGTGGTCGATGCTGTCGCCACCGCTGATGTCGTGCGCCGCGTTGAGCGCCGACACCTGCTTCTCGTCCACGAAGTTCTGCAGCACGTAGAGCACGTCGAACAGTTGCCGGTGCTCGGAGACCCGCTGGATGGAGGCGAGCCCGAGGTAGTCGTACGGGGTCAGCGCCAACCGCTCGGACTGGATTCGCCGCAGCAGGTCGGCGACGGTCTCGTCGGCGCGCAGTGTCGTCCGGACGGGGACGGTGTTGAGGAACATGCCCGTCACCGCGTCGATGCCCGGGACCTCCGGTGGCCGTCCGGCCACGGTGGTGCCGAACACGAGGTCGCGGCGTCCCGTCTCGATGCCGAGTACGACCGCCAGCGCGGCGTTCAGCACCGCGTTGAACGTGACACCGGCGCCGCGGGCACCGGCCCGGAGCCGTTCGCTCAGGTCCTCGGACAGCACCGCGTCCCGGCGCTGCGGTGGCTCCGGCTCCCCGGTGATCGTCGCGGCGAGCAGTGTCGGCTCGTCGAGCCCGGCGAGGGCGTCGGTCCACGCCGACTGTGCGGCGTCCGCGTCCCGGGTGGCCAGCCACTGCAGGTAGTCCTCGAAGGACCCTTCCGGGGCGGCGAACCCGGTGTCGTCGCCGCCCGATTCGTACAGGGCGAGCAGCTGGCTGACGACGAGACCGTTGGACCATCCGTCCCACAGCAGGAACTGCCGGTTGATCACCAGTCGGTCGTGGGAATCACCGAGTCGCAACACCATTGCCCGCCACAGCGGCGGGGCGGTCAGGTCGAACGGTGTCAGCCGGTCCTGCGCCGTCAATTGTGCGGCGTAGGAGTCGCGTTCGGTCTCGTCGAGTTCGCGCAGGTCGAACTCGGCGACGGGCACGTCCAGTCCGGTGCCGAAGAACTGCACCGGCGCGGGCAGGCCCGCGCTGACGAATCCCGCTCGCAGCGTGGGGTTGCGGCGCTGCAGGGTCCGCAGCGCGGCGGCGAGCCGATCGGTGTCGAGGCGGTGCTCGAAGTCGAGGGAGAACTGTGCCGTGTAGATGTCGGTGCCGGAGTCGAACCCGGCCTGGAAGTACAGGCCCTCCTGCAGTGGCGACAGCGGCAGCACCGTGTCGACCCCGCTCGGGCTCGTCTGGACGATCCGGTCGATCTCGTCCTGCGTCAGCGTCACGAGCGGCAGGTCGGACGGCGTGAGCATCGCCGGTCCGTCGTGTGCTGCGGCGGCGTCGGCGAGTTCACCAAGGGCGGCCACCCAGCCGTCGCTCAACGCGACGGTGTCGACCTCGCTCAGGTCGGCGTCCGACCAGGCGAACACGGCCTGCAGTTCGGTGCCCTCTGCGGATTCCTCGCACAGCGCGTTGATCACCAGCCGGTACGGACCGCCGAGGTCGGCGTCGGGATCGGTTGCCAGGGAGTAGGATTCGACCGCGGGAGTCCAGGGCCCGGGCGCGACGTGCGGCATGCGGCCCAGGTAGTTGAACAGCACCTGCGATTCGGACCGTGCCGCGAGGAGACCGGCGGTGCGCGCGTTGACGTACCGCAGCATGCCGTAGCCGATGCCGCCGTCGGGCGCGCCGCGCAACTGTTCCTTGACGTCCTTGAGCGTGTCGAGTGCGCCCGCCCGGCTGCGCAACCGGACGGGGGTGACGTTGGTGAGCCAGCCGACCGTGCGGGAGAGATCAACGCCTTCGGCGAGTTCTTCGCGCCCGTGCCGCTCGAGGTCGACCAGCAGGTCGTTCTCGCGTCCGCGCTCGGCGAGCCAGCGGTCGGCCGACAGTCGCAGCGCCGCGAGCAGCACGTCGGTGACGTCCGCGCCGACGACGGCGGGCACGGTGGTCAGCAGGGCCGTCGTCAGTTGCCGGTCCAGGCGGACCGTCCGCCGGGCGCCGCTGCTCACGACGGCATGCCCGTCGGTGCCGGGCACCAGGTCGGCGCCGGGTTCGGTGACCCGCAGCCAGTGGTCGAGTTCGGCCAGGCGGGCCGGTTCCTGCGCCTGCTCGGTAACGATGCGGGCGAATCCGCGCAGCGACGTGGGCACCGGGTCGAGTGCCGCGTTCTCGCCGCTGTCGGCGGCCACCCACGCCATGGCGAGGTCCTCGATCAGGGTCCGCCACGACACCCCGTCGATCACCAGGTGGTGCGCGACGAGCAGCAGCCTGCCCAGTTCCTGCGGGCCGGCGTCGAACCACACCGCCGACAGCATGGTGCCGTCGTCGGGGTTCAACCGGTCGGTGGCGGCGTCGGATTCGCCTGCCACCGTCTCGCGCAGCGCGTCGGCGTCGAGTCCGGTGACGTCGACGCGGCGCAATGTCACCTCGGCGGTGGCGGCGATCTCGAGCGACCACACGCCCGGTGCGTGCCGGGTGAGCGTCTGCCGCAGGCCGTCGTGGTGAGCGATCACCGAATTCAGGGCCGACGTGAGGACGGCACTGGTGGTGCCGGCCGGTGTGTGCAGCAGAACGGCCTGGTTGAAGCGGTTCTTGCTGCCGCTCCACTCGGACAGCCGGTGGACGACGGGCAGCGGCAGCAGGACGCCGATGCCAGACTCCTCCACCCGCGGCGTCTGCGGGACGGCCGTGGCCGCGACCAGTCGCGCGAGCGCGGCCGGCGTCCGTTCTTCGAAAATCTGCCGTGGGGTGACGGTGATCCCCTCCCGGCGAGCGAGATTCACCAGGCGGATGGCGAGGATGCTGTCTCCGCCGAGAGCGAAGAAGTCGTCGTCCACGCCGACGGTCCCGAGACCGAGAACCTCGGCGTAGTGGGCGGCCAGCACCGTTGCCGGTCCGCTCGCCACGATCGGTGCGGAGGTCGCCTGCCCCGAAGTCATGTGCACGGAGAAGTCCGGCGCGGGAAGGGCTTTGCGGTTCAGCTTGCCACTGGGGCCGAGCGGGAATTCCGCCACGTTCACGAACGCGACGGGCACCATGAACTCCGGCAGCGCCGAGGCCAGGCGCGCACGGACGTCGGCGAGATCGGCGTCCCCGACGACGTACCCGACCAGCTGTTGCCGACCGGGCCGGTCCGAGCGCACGACGGCGGCGGCCTGCCGCACGCCGGGGCAGGCGGTCATCTGGGCTTCGATCTCGCCCAGTTCGATCCGGAAGCCGCGAAGCTTCACCTGATCGTCGATCCGGCCGAGGTACTCGACGGCACCGTCCGCGTCGACCCGTGCGACGTCACCGGTCCGGTACATGCGGGTCCCGGCGCGGGAGAACGGGTCGGCGACAAAGCGCTCCGCGCTCAACCCGGGCCTGCCCAGGTAGCCGCGGGCCAGCTGCGGCCCGGACAGATAGAGCTCACCGGCGGCGCCCGCGGGCACGGGCTGCAGGTACCGGTCGAGCACGTAGAGTCCGGTGTTGGACGTCGGCAGACCGATCGGCACGGACGGCGCGGCCGCGTCGATTCCTTGAACGGACGCGGCATAGCTGACGTCGACCGACGCCTCGGTGGGACCGTAGAGGTTGTCGAGTTCCACCCCGGGCAGGAGTTCGGCGACGCGCCGCGCGGACGCCACGGGCAGCGCCTCACCGCTGCAGGAGATGATCCGCAGACCGGTGCACCGGGCGGCGGCCGGCTCGGCCAGGAACACCTCGAGCATCGAGGGGACGAAATGCACGCGCGTGATCGACTGCCGCACGATGACGTCGGCGAGGTACGCCGGGTCCTTGTGACCGTCCGGCCGGGCGAGCACGAGCGTCGCCCCGGCGAGGAGCGGTCCGAAGAATTCCAGCACCGACACGTCGAAGCTGGACGGCGTCTTCTGGAACACATTGTCCGAAGGAGTGATCGGCCGGAACCGCTGAACCCACAGCAGACGGTTGACGATGCCGGCGTGCGGCACGACGACCCCCTTGGGCCTGCCGGTCGATCCCGACGTGTAGATCACGTAGGCGGGATGCTGCGGCACGAGCGCAACACCGGTCAGTGGCTCGGACGAGAAACTGTCGGCGTCCGACACCCGGACCTGCGGAACGCCGGAACCGGCGAACGTCACGGTGCCGTCGGTGAGCACGCACACCGGCTGCGCGTCGGCCAGCATGTACGCCAGCCGGTCCGCGGGGTACCCGGTGTCGAGCGGGACGTACGCGCCGCCCGCCTTCCCGACCGCGAGCAGCGCCACCATCAGATCCAGCGAACGCGGCAGTGCCACCGCGACCTTCGACTCGGGCGCCACCCCACGCTCGACGAGCAGCCGGGCGAGGCGGTTGGCGCGCGCGTGCAGTTCCGCGTACGTGAGGTGGTCGTCCTCGAACACGACGGCCACCGCGTCCGGTGTGCGCTCGGCCTGCTCCTCGAGCAGGGCCGTCACCGTCGTGTCGGGGAACTCCACCTCGACGTCGCACAGTGCGGCCTCGATCGGCTCACGCGGCGCCAGCGGGATGGCGGACACGGTCTGATCGACGTCCCGGGTCAGCTCGGCGAGATAGGCGATCGTCGACTCCGCGAACCGGGTGGCGGTCGCCGCATCGACGCGGGCGTCGTCGTACTTCAGCTCGAGCGTCAGCGCGTCACCGGGCACCACGATCAGCGTCATCGCGTACGGCGGATGCTCGTCGAAACGGATGCCGGTCAACTGCACCGCACCGGAGGGATCCGCGACCGCGCCGTCGCCGAGCGGATAGTTCTCGAACACGACCAGCGTCTCGAACAGGTTCTGCAGTCCCGCTTCCCGGCGCAGCTCGGCCAGTCCGAGGTACTGGTGGTCGAGCAGCGTCGACTGCTCGTGCTGCCACCGGGCGAGGGTCCCGGCCACCGTGTCGGTGGCCCGGTACCGCAGCCTTGTGGGAACGGTGTTGATGAACAGGCCGACCATGGTCTCGATGCCGGGCAGGTCGCCGCCGCGGCCCGACACCGTCGAACCGAACAGCACGTCCTCGCGGCCGGTGAGGCGGCCGAGGACCAGGCCCCACGTGCCGTGCACCAGCGTGCTGAGCGTCAGTCCGCGGGCCCGGCCCACCGCGGTGAGGGCGGCGGTGTCTTCCGACGGCAGCGCCACCCGGACACTGCGGATCCCGGACTCCCCCTTCGTCGTGGACGTCGGGAGTTCCACCGGCTCGGGAGCGTCTGCGAGCGCCTCCCGCCACACCGCGAGCGACGCCTGGCGGTCCCGCGTCCCCAGCCATTCGAGGTAGTTCCGGTAGGGCGTCGGCATCGGCAGCGCCTGCGGCGTCCCCTCGACGCTGTACAGCGCCATCAGCTCCCGCAACATCACCGGCACCGACCACCCGTCGGCGACGATGTGGTGAATCGACTGCAGCAGAAGGAACTTGGCAGTATTACCCCCCGTCGCTCCGCTCGCCCGTTCCACCCGGGCGAGCGTGTACCGCAGCAGGGGTCCGCGGGCGAAGTCGAAGCCCCGCGCGCGATCTGCCGCCAGTACCTCTTCCACGCGCGACTCCGGATCCGCGACGCCGGTGAGATCGAGTACCTCCATCGGCACCCGGACGTCGTCGCCGACCACCTGGACCACCCGGCCGTCCGACACCGCCCGCACACCGACGCGCAGGGCCGCGTGCCGGTCGACGACGGTCTGCAGTCCGCGGTGCAGCGCCGCGGCGTCGACGGGCCCGGTCAGTTCGATCACCTGCTGCACCACGTAGGGGTCCGCACCGGTGTCCTCGAACGCCGACTGGAAGTAGATGCCCTCCTGCAATGGTGTCAGCGGCAGCACGTCGGCCGCGCCCGCCAGCGCGTCCACGTCCGGCTGGGCCAGCGAGACGAGCGGGAAGTCCGAAGGCGTGTGACCGCCGAGGCGGTCGATCCCGGCGAGCACCCGCAGCACCGCGGTCCACTCGTCGGCGAGGGCCCGGACGGCGTCGCGGGTGAGCACACCGGGAGCCCACGTCAGCGTCGTACGCAGCACCGGACCGTCGGCGCCGTCCTCGGCGATCACGTCGAACGCGAGGGCATGTCCGAGCGGCGTCCGTGGGTCTTCGGCGCCGCCCATCGCCCGCGGCAGCCAATCGGCGCCGTCGGCGTACGTCACCCGTCCGAGGTAGTTGAACAGCACCTGGGGCGTCGGCGCCTGCCCGAGTTCCGGTTTCGGCACGCCGAGGTAGCGCAGGGCGCCGTAGCCGAACCCGGCACCCGGGATGCGGCGCAACTGGTCCTTCACCGCCTTCAGTGCGTCGGCGATGCCCGCCTCGTCCGCGGCCGCACCGGGGTCGAGCACCACCGGGTAGACGGTGGTGAACCAGCCGACGGTCCGGGAGAGGTCGAGGGCGGGTCCGTCGGTGCGGCGCACGAGGTCTTCCTCGCGTCCGTGCCCTTCGACGTCGAGGAGCAGGGGGTCGGGTTCGCCGTCCCGCCACCTCTGCAGCGCCACCGCGACACCGGTGAGGAGCGCGTCGTTGACGTGGCCGTGGAACGCTGCGGGCACGGTGGAGAGCAGCGGCCCGGTGAACTCCGGAGGCAATGTCACCGTGAGGGTTTCGGCGTCACCGGCGAGGTCGAGGGCCGGATCGAGCGCACGCGATCCGAGGAGCGGGTCTGCGGTGGCCGCGACGTCCGCCCAGAACGGCAGTTCGTGGTCGAACGCGCCCGACTTCGCGTGCTCGTCCAGCAATTCGGACCAGCGGCGCAGCGACGTCCCGACCGGAGGCAGTTCGGGGACGCCCCCGGCCGCCGCGGCGGTGCCCGCGCGGGCGAGGTCTTCGAGGATGATGCGCCAGGACACCCCGTCGACCACGAGGTGGTGCCCGATCAGCAGCAACCGGCCGGACCCCTCGGCGGCGGAGAAGAGGACGGCCTGCAGCATCGTGCCCGCGTCCGGGTCGAGCCGTGCGACGGCCGCGCGGGTCTCGCTGTCGAGTTGCTCGGCGCTGCCGTCGAATTCGACGACCCGGAGGATTCCGTCGACCGCCGACGGGGACGGTTCGGGCACGGAGAGTGTCCAGCGGTTACCCCCGCGGCGGAGGCCGCTTCCGCTACCACGGACCAGCGTCGCGCGCAGGGCGTCGTGCCGCTCGAGCACCGCCGCCAGGGCCGCCCTCGCGGCAGGTTCGTCGAGGGCCGCCGGAGTCTGCACCAGCACCGACTGGTGGAACGCGGCGATCTCGCCGCCCCTCTCGGCGGTGCGCGCGACGATCGGGGTGCTGCGGACGTCACCGACGGCGACGTCGTCGGAGTCCACGGCGGCCGCGGTCCGGCCGTCCTGGACCCGGGCGAGCGCCTCGGCGGTGCGGAGCTGGAAGATCTCCCGTGGGCTGATCGAAAGCCCTTCCCGCCGAGCATGGTTGACCAGCTGGATCGCGACGATGCTGTCGCCGCCCAACGCGAAGAAGTCGTCGGTGACGCCCACCGATTCCACCCCGAGGACACCGGCCATCAGCGCACACAGGGTTTTCTCGGCGGCGGTGCGGGGCGCGACGTTCTCGCCTGCCGCGCCGAGGTCCGGCTCGGGCAGCGCCCGCCGGTCCAGTTTTCCGTTGGGGGTGAGCGGGAACCGATCGAGGACGACGAACGCCGACGGCACCATATACTCCGGCAGCTTCGACGACGCCCAGACCCGCAGTTCCGCGACGTCCGGCACCGAATCCTGCTTCGCCACGACGTAGGCCGCGAGATACCGTGCACCCGACGGTGTTTGCCGCACGACGACGGCGCTGTGCCGGACGGCGGGATGCGACACGATGCCCGCCTCGACGTCCTCGAGTTCGAGCCGCATGCCCCGGATCTTCACCTGGTTGTCGGCGCGGCCGAGGAAGTCGAGGGTGCCGTCCGGCGCCCACCGGGCGAGGTCGCCGGTCCGATACAGCCGGGATCCGTCGTTCGCGAACGGGTTGGCGACGAACCGGGACGCCGTCAGCTCCGGTGCGTCCACATAGCCGCGCCCGAGGAGGAATCCGCCTGCGTACAGTTCACCGCCGGTGCCGAGCGGCACCGGGTTCAGGTGCTCGTCCAGCACGTACAGCTGGGTGTTGGGATTCGGGCGCCCGATCGACGTCGCGATCCGCGCGGCGTCCTCCCGGTAGATCACGTGCGATACCCCGATCGTCGCCTCCGCCGGACCGTAGCCGTGGTACATCGTGATGGCCAGTTGCGCTCGGAACCTCTCGAACAGCCGGGGTGTGAGAACCTCACCGCCGCACCACACGTGCTTCAGCGCCGACATCCGGTCCGCGCCCCGGGACAGGTCGAGCAGCACGTCCAGCATCGACGACACGAGGTAGACGAACGTCACCGACTCGCGCGCGATCAGGTCAAGGAGATACTGCGGGTCCCGTTCCCCGCCAGGCTCGGCCACCACCAGCCTGGCACCCGCCACCAGCGGCAGCAGGATCTCGTTCACGGAGATGTCGAAAGACAGCGGCGCCTTGAACAGCGACGCGTCCGAAGGTCCGAATCCCAGGATCTCGTCGCGCTGCCACAGCAGTCTCGCGCAGACGGCCTCGTGCCGGATCATGGCCCCCTTTGGCCTGCCCGTCGAACCCGACGTGAAGATGACGTACGCCAGCCGCGCACCCTGCACGGTCACGGCGGGCGGTTCGGTCGGCTGCCCGGCGTGCGCCCACGCCGCGAGGTCGACGGGCACGGCCCGCTCCCCCGCGTCGGTGACCCCGCCGGGGCCGGTGAGAACGAGGGCGGCCCCAGCGTCGGCGAGCACCGACGTCCGGCGGTCCTCCGGCCACGACGGGTCCAGGGGCACGAACGCCCCACCCGAGCACATGACGGCGAGCAGTCCGATCACCATTTCCGCGGAGCGCGGAAGGCCTATCGCCACAACGGTTTCCGACCCGGCACCGCGGTCCAGGAGGTGGTGGGACAGCTGCGCCACCCGCTCCCCGAGCTCCCGGTAGGTGAACCGGACGTCGCCGGCGATCAGGGCCTCGGCATCCGGCGTCCGCGCCACCTGGGCGTGGAACAGTTCGGGGACCGTCACCGATTCCTGCGGGGACGCCGTGTCGTTGAACTCCACCAGCAACTGCCGGCGCTCGRCCACGGTCATCGGATCGAGCGACGCGATGGGCTGCGCCGGGTCGGCGACGATCTGCCCGACGAAGTGCTCGAGCCGACGGCGGTGCTCCTCGAGTTCGGCCCCGAGACCGGCCGGGGCCCGGAGGTCGATCTGGATGGGCTCCGAATCCTGCCCACCGCGGATCGAGAAGTCGAGGTCGCGGACCGGTCCGGTCGCCGAACCGCGCACCCACGCCGGGAATCCGCCGAACGTCAGCGAATGCTCGAACATCATGGAATTGATTCCGGGACCGAAGATCTGGCGGTCCGGGTCGATCGACCGCAGTTCGCGGGCGAGGTCCTCACCGCGGTAACGCCCGTGCCGCAGCACCGAGATCAGCGTCGTGTCGATGCGGGTGGCGAGCTCACCCACCGTCATCTCGGGATCCACCTGCACCCGGAGCGGCAGGATCGTCGAGCACATCCCCGGGATGCGGCGCAGTTCGCGCCCGACCCGCGCCGTCATCGGCAGCGACAACGTGAGGTCGCGGCGGCCGGTGAGCCGGTGGATGTATGCCACGACCGCGGCGAGCGGCAGCCGGGTGCGCCGGATCCCGGCATCGGAGGCGAAGGCGTAGAGCGCGTCGGCGTCGTCCCCGTCGATCTCGACGAGGGCGGAGATCGGCGTCCCGGAGTGGTCGACGACCTGCGGGAGCAGGCGGGGCGGTTCCGGCGCGTCGACGACCTGCCGGATCCAGAAGTCGCGGTCGGATTCGAAACGCTCCGAGGCGCGGTAGTCGCGATCGGACGCCACGAGGGAGTCGAGCGGCCACGGCGCCGTGGACGTCTCGAGTTCCGGATGGTCGTATCGATGGACGACGTCCGCCACGAGCAGGGTGATGCCGTACCCGTCGATGAGGCTGTGGTGGTAGCGCTGGTACCAGATGACCGACTCGTCTCCGGTGCGCAGCAGGGCGTGCCGGAACAGCGGTTCGTCGCCCTCGATGTCGACGACCGTCTCCATGTCGCGGTCCATCCACGCGCGCGCACTCGCTTCGGGATCCTCTTCGCGGCGCAGGTCGACGACGCTCAGGGTCCACTCGCCGGGCGCTGTCGGCACCTGGAGCAATTCGTTGCCTTCACCGCGCTCGAAGCGCACGTGCAGGGCGTCGGCCCGTGCGACGGTCTTCCGGATCGCCGCGACCGTCCGGTCCAGATCGATCGGGCCCGCGACCTCCACGACGAGCGAGAGGTTGTAGACCGGGCTGCCCGGGTTCAGCTGCTGCCCGACCCACACCTCGGACTGCGCGGCCGTCACCGGCAACGCGACAGGCGTCGAACTGGCGCCGATCGAGGAAGAAGCGCTCTCGGCCGAAAGGTGCTGAAGGCGAGCAGCCGCCGAGTGGTCCGGAGACATGGGTGATCCGATCGTCCGTCGAGAGCGCCCGTCCAACGACGGGCACCCGAGGAAGTTTAGGTTAGGCTACCCACCAGCAACAAGCCGGTTGCCAGCAAGTTCACAGGCGATGGTTATCACGGCGGCAATTTCGGTTCAATCTCCCCGGCCGCGTGTCCCCCGCACTGCCAACAGAATTCCCCGCGCCAAAGCGGTCACTACGTCGGGTTTTGCCCCATAAACATACCGTGCGTTCGTTCACTCGGGAGGCCCGGGCGATGCCGGTTTCCGGGGGCAGCCGTCCAGCAACCGCAGCCGCCCGGCAAACCTATTCGTGCCAGACCGCGGTGTTCCCGCCCCGGCGCTTGGCGGCGTAGAGGGCGATATCGGCGTGATGGAGCAACTCGTCGACCGTGCGAGCCGACGTACTGCGCGCCATCCCCACACTGATCGTCACGACGAGCAGTTCGTCGCCGACGTCGATCGGCGTCGTGATCGAGGCGAGCATCCGGTCGACCACGTCGTCGGCGTCCAGTTCGTCGATGTCCGGAAGGATCGCGACGAACTCGTCGCCGCCGAGTCTGCCCACCGCGGACGGCGTCCGCATCGCGTGCCGCAGATGCTCGGACACCGCCTGCAGGATGGAATCGCCGACGCGATGGCCCCGGGTGTCGTTGACTTCCTTGAACCCGTCCACGTCGAGGAACAACGCGACCGCCGGACCCACGCCGGGCTCGAACAAGCGCTGCAGATGCTCCGTGATGGCGGCGCGATTGAGCAGCCCGGTGAGACTGTCGTGCGTGGCCTCGTGCAGAAGCAGCGCATGCGCCTCCTCCGCCTGCTTCTGGGCGGTGACTTCCGCGGTGACATCCCGGAAATGCACGACCAGCGCGCCGGCGTCGGCCGCGGCGGTCACCTCGATCGTCGCCCCGGGCCGATACAACGAATCCACCCGGGTCTGCTGCTCAGTCCCGGTGGCGAGGACCTTGCGGCACAGTGCGTCGAAGTAGCTGCCCTGCGTTTCGGGGAGAACCTCGGTGACGACGCGGCCGAGCAACTCCTCCCGCGACCGTCGTACGTGCCGCAGGCAGACGGAGTTGACGTAGATGATCCGAAGGTCCTCGTCGAGCGCCAAGAACCCCAGGCCCACCCGGTCGAGCAGAGACGCGAGCTGGGCGTCCCGGCCGGCGACGTGTCCGAGTTCGATGACGACCCCCGTCAACTCGACGGGATCCCCGGACGCATCGGTGGTGACGTCGATGCTGCGGGTGAGGATGTACCGGGTCGACCGATCCGTCAGCACGATACGGAACACGCATTCCGCGCCGACCGAGCCGGCCGTGTCTTCGAACATCCGGCGCACCGTGCCGATGTCCTCGGAATGGACGCGCTCCCGCCACAATTCGAGCGGCGGCAGGGAACCGTCGTCCCCGAAGATGGCGGCGGCCTTCTCGTCCCACCACAAGGTGCCGTTCACGACGTCGTACCGGACGATGCCCACCCCGAGGCGCGGAATGCCCAACGCCATCAGGTCCTCGCCGTCACCGTGATCGCCCCCCAGCCACTCGAAGATCCACCCTACTCACAACGGTGGCGGCAGCCACCGGTCAGTTGGCGAGGAACTCGAGCAGTACCTTGTTCACCACTTCGGGCTGTTCGAGGTAGCCGTAGTGCCCCACGTCGGGGATCTCGTAGTACCGGGCCGACGGGATCGCCTCGGCCACCTCACGCGAGAGGTACGGCGGAATCATCCTGTCGTCGGCGAAACCGACGGACAGGCACGGCGCGGTGATCGCCCGGTAGGCCTGCCTGCGGTCGAAGCTGCGGTCCATCTCCATCTGCGCGCGCACACCGTCCGACGTCCGGCCGCCGCTGAACTCGAACAGGTCGAGCCAGTCGCGGGCCGTGTGCGGGTCGACGAGCGACGCGGGCGACAGGTTCATCACGGCGGTCACCGCGGCCCGGTACTTGGCGGGGAGTTCGACCCCGCTGTCGTGGAGGGCGCGCTCGCCCTCGGTGAGGGTCTGCTGGAAGTAGTCCATGCGGGCGTGGCCGGCGAGGAAGGCCGCCTTGAGCACGAGATCAGGGCGGGACAGTGCCAGTTCCTGCGCGACACGGGCGCCCATCGAGGTGCCGACGACACGGGCCGGTCCGCCACCGAGGTGCTCGATCAGTCCCGCGGTGTCCGCGACGAGGTCGTCCATGGTGATCCCGTCGACGCTCTCACCGGACGGCGCGATGCCCCGGTTGTCGAACGTGCAGACGCGGTAGCCGGCGTCGACGAGCGCGGGGGTCTGATGCAGATCCCATACCCGCCCCGGGCTTCCGGTTCCCATGATGAGCACCACTAAATCGCCGGATCCCTTGACCTGGTAATTCAGGGGGATCCCATTGATCGTGGCGATCGTCATCTTGCCTTCCTTCCCTGGGCGGCCTCACCGAACTAGATTGGATAGCCTAAGCTGGCTTCGCCGCCGCTCAAAAGCGGCGCTGACCGACAAGCTCGTCCAGGAGGACCGCGTTGAGAGTCGCCACACTCGGATATCAAACCTGGGGTCACCGTACCCTGCAGGCCCTGCTCCAGTCCGACCATGAGGTCGTCCTCGCGATCACCCACCCCAGGAGCGATCACGTCTACGAACAGATGTGGGCGGACTCCGTCGCCGACCTGGCTACCGAGCACGGGGTGCCCGTGCACATCGCCACCAAGCCGGACGAAAACTTCAAGGCCGCGCTGAAGCAGGCCGACCCGGACATCGTCGTCGCCAACAACTGGCGCACGTGGCTGCCGCGGGACGTCTTCGACTCTCCCCGCTACGGCACCCTCAACATTCACGATTCGCTCCTGCCCAAGTACACAGGATTCTCCCCGCTGATCTGGGCGCTCATCAACGGCGAGGAAGAAGTCGGCCTCACCGCGCACCTGATGGACGAGGAACTCGACGCCGGCGACATCGTTTTGCAGAGGTCGACGCGGGTCGGGCCGACGGACACCGTCACCGATCTGTTCCACCGCACCGTCGACATGATCGGCCCGATCACGCTCGACGCGCTCGCACTGATCGAGTCCGGTCGCACGGACTGGACGCCGCAGGACCGCTCGCAGGCCACGTTCTTCCACAAGCGTGCCCCCGAGGACAGCCTCATCGACTGGACGTGGCCCGCCGACGCCATCGAACGCCTCGTCCGCGCGCAGTCCGACCCGTACCCGAACGCCTTCACCCATTTCAAGGGTCAGCGTGTCCGGGTTCTGAAGGCCGCCGTATCCGAGGGAAATTACGGTGGAACGCCCGGGCGTGTCTTCATCCACGAAGGCGACGGAATGGTCATCGTCGCCGGACCCGACGCCCGCACCGGACAGAACAAGGGCCTGAAGATCCAGCACGTCCGCCTCGACGACGGCACCGAACTCGCCGGGACCGACTTCTTCCCCCACGGCGGCGGCTACCTCAGCTGACGCCCGTGCGCCTTTCTGGTAGTGGGTGCTACCAGAAAGGCGCACGGGGCGGAACGCCCTACCGCCCCTCCCACGCCGACCACAGCTCGGCGTAGCGTCCGCCGGCCTCGACGAGCCGGGTGTGCGGACCTTCCTCGACGATCCGGCCGTGTTCCAGGACGACGACCCGGTCTGCGGCGGCCGCCTGGGTCAGCCGGTGGGCGACCATCAGCGTCGTGCGACCGCGGGTCGCGGCCTCGGCCGACGCCTCGAGTTCCCRGGCACCCGCGCTGCCGGCTTCGGCCGTCGCCTCGTCCAGGATGGCGACCGCCGGGTTCGCGAGGACGAGTCGGGCCAGGGCCAACTGCTGCGCCTGGGCGGCGGTCAACTCGTGGCCGCCCTCCCCGACCACGGTCTGAACCCCGTCGTCCAGTGCGCTCACCCAGCCGTCGGCGCCGACGACTTTCAGAGCCATCGCCGCGTCCTCCTCGGAGGCGTCGGGTGCCGCGAGCCGCAGGTCGTCGATCAGCGGTCCGGCGAACACGTGGACTTCCTGGCTGACGATCGCGACCCGGCGACGGAGGCCACCCGGCTCGAGGTCCGCCAGCGCGGTTCCGCCGATCCGCACCGAACCGGCCGTCGGGACGATCGACCCGGCCGCGATCGCCGCGACCGTCGTCTTGCCCGCCCCGGTCGAGCCGACGAGGGCGACACGTTCACCCGACTTCACGTGCAGGCTGATGCCGTGCACCACTTCGTGGCTGCCGTCGTAGGTGTGGCGGACGTCGTCGAGTTCGAGCGTCGCGTCCGTGTTCTCCCCGGCGGCGGCGGTCCCGGCGGAGGATTCGTCGTCGAGGTCGACGACGCCGACGAGCCGCGCCAGGCTCGCACCGGCAGACTGCACCTCGTCGAACGTGTACATCAGCATGCCGATCGGATTGAACAACCGGTGGAAGAGCAGCGCCGCGGTCGTGGTCTGGCCGACTGTCACGATGTCCGCGTTCACCAGGGCGAATCCRGCGGCGAGGATGGTGGCCAGCCCCACGAACTCGGCCCGGTTGCCGCGTCCCGCGAACCGGGTGAACAGTGCGAAGACGCCGACGGACAGGTCGCGGGCCTTCTCCGACGCGCCGTTGATCTGACCCAGGTGGCTGTCTTCCAGGCCGTAGGCGCGCACCGTCCGGGCACCCTGCATGCTGCTGATCAGGGCCTGCGAACGCTCCCCCATCGCGACGCGTTCGGCGGCGTACACCGGCGCCGACCGCGGCAGGTACCAGCGCATCGCCAGCGCGTACATCGGCAGCGCCACCATGCCCGCGAGCCCGAGCCGCCAGTCGATGCCGAGCATCGTGACCATGCTCAGCACCACCAGCAGGACCGCCGTGACGAGATTGGGGACCACGTCGGTGACAGCCTTGCCGATCACCGCGACGTCGTCGCCGACGCGCGACAGCAGGTCGCCCTTGCCGACCCGTTCGATCGTCTGGATCGGCAGCCGGAGCGCCCGGTCGACGGTCCGCTCGCGCAGGTCCGCCAGGATTCCCTCGCCGAGACTGCGGATCAGATACGACGCGAACCCGGCGCACAGTCCGCCGATCACCGCGGCGGACGCGATCACCGCGACCACCCAGCCGATGGTGGACGGCGGCGCACCCTCCTGGACGCGGTCGACGAGGACGCCGAAGACGTAGACGGGGACCAGCGCCATGCCGGCCGCGACAGCCGCCACCAGCAGCGTGAAGACGCTCCGGCCGCGGCGCTGTCCCAGCTCGGACCTCAGCCACGCCCACGTGTCGCGCGCGTTCGCGATGGGAAGCAGTTCACTCATCGCAGGACCGCCTGACTGTAGTTCGCGTTCTCGGTGGCCAGTTGCGAGTGGGTGCCCTCACCGGCCACCGTTCCGTCGTCGAGCACGACGACGCGGTCGGTGACGGACAGCAGCGCGGGGCTGCTCGTGATGAGGATCGTGGTCTGGCGATCCGGGGAGCCGCGATGCCGGAGGTCCGCGATTCCGCCCGCGATCGCGTGTTCGGTGACGGCGTCCACCGCCGTCGTCGGATCGTGCAGCACCATCACCGGCGACTGCGCCACGAGTGCGCGTGCCAGGGCGACGCGCTGTCGTTGACCACCGGACAGCGAGGACCCGCGGTCGGCGACCTCGTGGTCGAGCCCCTCGGGGTGCGCTTCGACGACGTCGACCGCCGCGGACGCGGACAGCGCCGCGTGTACCTCGGACGCCGTCGCGCCGGGCCTGCCCGCGGTCACGTTCGATGCGACGGTTCCGGAGAACAGGTCGCCGTTGTGCGGTTCGACGAGCAGCGTCCGGCGGGCGTGCGAAAGATCCGCGTCCGACAGCCGGACCCCGCCCACCGTCAGTTCGCCGTCGTAACGGTCGGGCGGAACCTGCCCGGACAGCAGCGCGGCCAGCGCCTCCGCGTCCTGGGGGCGGTACGCGACGACGCCGAGCAGTTCGCCGGGGGTGACCCGGAGGTCCAGTCCGCTCAGGGACCGGTAGGACACGCCGGTGAGGCTGAGTTCGCTGCCGTCGAGTGTCCGGCCCGACCCGGCGGGCAGCAGGGGTTCCGCGTCCAGTACGAGTGCGAGGCGGTCCGCCGACGCGCGGGCGAGGGCGAGGAACCCGGGCAGGCCGGCGAGAACGCCGAGCGGTTCGATGAAGAACTGGGACAGTCCGACGACGGTGATCAGTTCGCCGATAGTGATGCGGCCCTCGAGCGCGAACCAGCCCGCGAAACCCGCGACCCCGACGGCGAGGAGTGCGCTGACGGTCATCGACACCCCGGCGAACACGGCGGAACTCTTCGCCGTGTGCAGGGTGGCGCCGAGTGCGTCGCGGCTGGCCGCCCGGTACCGGCGCGACGCCGACACCTCGGCGCCGATCCCGCGCAGGGGGCGGAGCCCGCTCACGAGGTCGGTGGCCATCGCGGACGCCCGCGCGACCGCCGCCTGCTGGTCGGTGGCGCGGCGGGTGATCAGCGGTGCAGCGAGTTGGAGAAGTCCGAGGATGACGGGGGTGCCGATCAGGACGGCGAGGCCGAGGGGCACGTCGATCAGCAGCAGGGCGATCGCGGATCCGATCGCCGCGGTGAGGGCCGCGGCGGCGCGCGGGGTGATGTCCGCGATCCAGGCCGCGCGGTCGGCGTCCGACGTCGACACGGACAGCAGCTCACCGGCGCGCAGCTCGGTGCGCACCCCCCGCGGGTCGAGGATGCGGTGCGCGACCTCCATCCGCAGCTGGTGGGCCTCGTTCTGCATCGCCACGACGATGAAACGCGCACCGTAGCGCCAGGCCGCGGTGAGCACCAGGAACAGCAGTGCGAGGGCGCACAGCCACACCGCGAGCGCGAACACGTCGCCGGTCGCGACGGCCCGGTCGACGATCACACCGATCGAGATCGGGACCAGCGTCTCGGCTACCTGATGCAGGCAGACGAGTACGGTGCCGATGCCCAGCCGTCCCCGATTCCGCACCAGGGTGCGACGCAGAATTGCGGTGCCACCAGTCTTCACGCGCGTAACTCCCAACGCCGACGCTTCCCCACCCACCACAAAGTAAGCGGACCCTAACTAGATGAACCCTAATCGATGGGCAACTAGCGTTGACATGCCCGGTTCTCATAGAGTCGCCGATACGAACTACTGCGCGTGACGCAGCAGCAAGCCCGAGAGGACAAAGATGGCCGCGAAGACGACCGCCGAAAACGACATCGCGGACGAGGATCTCGAACCCCTAGCCGACGAGACCGCTCGCCAGGCGCAGCGTGTTGTCGCTGCATACGCCGAAGATGCCGACGAGTGCAGGATGCTGCTCTCGATGCTGGGAATCGGACCCACCTCCAAGCTCGACTGAGAATTTCATCCACTTCGACTGCGAAGGAAGCCCGTGGCTGCCAGTTCGGAATCGTCAGCATCGTCATCACGCTCGACTTCTGATCCGGTTTCCGGGCAAGCCGACTTCGTCGTCGTCGCGAACCGACTCCCCGTCGATCTCGAACGCCTTCCGGACGGCACCACCCGCTGGAAGCGCAGCCCCGGTGGCCTCGTCACCGCGCTCGAGCCGATCCTGCGCCGCAACAAGGGCGCATGGGTCGGCTGGGCGGGGGTCCCGGACGCGGAGCTCGATCCCGTCGTGGAGGACGATCTCGAGCTGTACCCGGTTCCGCTGAGCGCCGCGGAGATCGCCGATTACTACGAGGGCTTCTCCAACGCCACCCTGTGGCCGCTGTACCACGACGTCATCGTCAAGCCCGAGTACAACCGCGCCTGGTGGAACGCCTACGTCGAGGTCAACCGCCGTTTCGCGGAGGCCACGTCGAAGGCTGCCGCGCAGGGCGCCACCGTGTGGATCCAGGACTACCAGCTGCAGCTCGTTCCGAAGATGCTGCGCATGCTCCGCCCCGACCTCACCATCGGGTTCTTCCTGCACATTCCGTTCCCGCCGGTGGAACTGTTCATGCAGATGCCGTGGCGCACCGAGATCATCGAGGGCCTGCTCGGCGCCGATCTGATCGGGTTCCACCTCCCGGGCGGTGCCCAGAACTTCCTCTAMCTGGCCCGCAAACTCGCCGGCCAGCAGACGTCCCGCGGCAACGTGGGCGTCCGCTCCAAGCTGGGCGTCGTGCAGGTAGGTTTCCGCACGGTCCGCGTCGGCGCGTTCCCGATCTCCATCGACTCGGGGCAGTTGGACGAGCAGTCCCGGTCCAAGTCCATCCGGGACCGCGCCAGGAAGATCCGCAAGGAACTGGGCAATCCCAAACACATCATGCTCGGCGTCGACCGCCTCGATTACACGAAGGGCATCGACGTCCGCCTCGCCGCGTTGCACGAACTGCTCGACGAGAACCGCGTCGACCCCGCCGACACCGTGCTCGTGCAACTCGCGACACCCAGCCGTGAGCGCGTCGAGAGCTACGTCCACATGCGCGGCGAGATCGAGCAGTCGGTGTCGCGGATCAACGGCGAGTACGGCGAGGTCGGCAGGCCCGTGGTGCACTACATCCACCGGCCCATCCCCCGCGACGAACTGATCGCGTTCTTCGTCGCCGCCGACGTGATGCTGGTGACCCCGCTGCGGGACGGCATGAACCTGGTCGCCAAGGAGTACGTGGCGTGCCGGAGTGATCTCGGCGGCGCGCTGCTGCTCAGCGAGTTCACCGGTGCGGCCGCCGAACTGCGTCAGGCGTTCCTGTGCAATCCGCACGATCTCGACAGCGTCAAGGACGCGATGGAGCAGGCCCTGAACCAGCCGAAGGAGGACGGCCGACGCCACATGCGGGCCCTGCGCAGGCAGGTCCTCGCACACGACGTCGACCGGTGGGCCCGGTCCTTCCTCGACGCCCTCGCACACGGCGGCGCCGCGGGCCCCGCGCTGATCGCTCCCGCCGAGGCTTCCGAGTCCGACTACACCGAAGACGCGACCGGGAACAGCTGACCTCCCCGGCTCAGCTGACCGGACGTCACCAGGAAGGCGACGAAGTCGCGGATCGTCTCGTCGGCGGGACGTGGGGCGTAACCGAGTTCGGACCGCGCCTTGCCACCGTCGACGACCGGCGCCGCGAGCAGCGCCGACATCGCCGACCGCGACAGCACGTCCGACCCGAAGCGGGTCCCGATCGGTTCGGCGATCGGCAGCACGCGTTCGATGACACTGAGCGGGAACGAGTACAGCGGCCCCCGACGGCCCGCCGCACGCGCTGCCCTCCTCACGACATCATGCATGCCGAGCATGTGCCCCGAAATCAGGTAGTTCTCACCGGTCCGGCCCTTCTCGCCTGCGGCGATCAGTCCGGCGGCGACGTCGCGGACGTCGACGAAGTCGAACCCGCCCTGCACCGCCGCGGGCACCCGGCCACGAGCGGCGTTGCGCAGCAACGCGTTCACCCGCGACAGTCCGTAGTCGGCGGGCCCGTACACCCCGGTGGGGTTGCAGATCACCGCGTCGAGGCCGGCGTCGACCACCTCGCGGAGTTCGATCTCGCCTGCCCATTTCGACCTGTCGTACACGGGGATCGACGCGTCGACGGACCTCGGCGAGTACTCGTCGAGCGTTCCGCCGCAACTGCTCTGGTCGAAGGAGTGCACAGAACTGCAATGCACCATCCGCCGAACTCCCACCGCGAGAGCGGCTTCGGCGACGGTGCGAACACCCTTGGTGTTGACGGTCCACGCCAGGTCGTCCTTCTGGGCGAGGGTGATCATCGCGACCAGGTGGTAGACCACCTCGGCGCCGTCCAGCGCCTGCTTCATGGATTCGACGTCGAGCACGTCGGCGTTCACCCAGGTGACCCCGTATTCGGGTGCGTACCGGGAACGGACGCGGTCGATGGCAGTCACCTCATGCCCTGCCTCGACCAACAGATTCAGCAGATTGTTGCCCACGAATCCCGCGGCGCCGGTTACTGCAACCTTCATCGACGACTCCCCGTTCGGTTGTGGCCGTGCGACACAGCGTCGTGCGTCGGCACCCGGCCAGGAAACCCCGAGACTACTAGAACTTGTTTCATTTTGCGAAGGGGGTGGCTCCGCCCCGTGAGTACTTGTCAACCGCCCGACGTTAATAAGTACTCACAGGCAGCGCAGCTACACCGGGGTCAGCTGATCGACGAGCCAGCGGTCGTCGACCTTCTGCAGCGACACCCGCACCCGGCTGCCCGACGTTCGGGCGTCGGGGGCGTCGGCGCTCGTCGTCGTCTGGTTCAGGTACAGCAGAACCACCGCCTCGTCGGGTGTGGTCGACACCGGCGCGGCGGCCTGCACCGACACCTGCACGGTGAGTTGCTTCTGCTTGGCGCCCGGTGCGATGGTCTCCTGGACGAGCGTGGTGTAGTCGTCACGGAACGAACCGGTGAGTCCGTCTGCGGCAGAGGCCAACTGGTTGTCGACGTCGGCGAAGTCGTACGCCAGCATCGCGACGGCCTGCTTGCCCGCGGCGTCGACGGCGTCGATGCGCGCCTGCTCGGAGAGTTGATCCTGCCGGTGGCCGTACCAGAGGAAGCCCACCCCGACGGCGAGCGCGACCACCACGACCGCGGCCGCGATCTTCAGCGCTGCGCCCTTGGTGATTGCGAACTTTCGCTTGCCTTCGTTGTTGTCGCTCATGGGACGAACTCCACCTTCGATGCGGTCAACTTGCCGTCGACGTCGCTGATCGTCACCCGCATCCGGAAGTCGCGCGGTGAGGGTTCCGGCTGTTCCTTGCTGCTCACCATCGTCCGCGCGGCCACCAGGACGTTCGCCGAGATCGACGTCTCGGTACCGTTCTCGATGCCGGCCTCGATGACCTCGCCCTCGGTGGTCACGTTCGCGTCCTGCACGACACCGACGAACGGATCCTCCCGGCCCTGGAACTCTTCGAGGAACTGGCCGGAAGCACCGGCGACGATTCGGGCGACGTCGTCCTTCGCGGTCTCGGGGTGGATGGTCGTCAGGTTGAGCACCGTCTGCCGGGCCGTGTCGACGAAGGCTTGACGGCGGTCGTCCCGTTCGCGCGCGGACAGCTGGTCGAGCAGCAGGACTACCGCCGCGACGACCAGTGCGACAATCACCACCGCCGTAACGCCCCACGTGAGCAACGACTTCAGGGACCGACCCTGCTTCGGCGCCTCGATCGGCGGCGCCTCGGACGCCTGTGGTGCGGACGTCGTCGTGGAGACCTTCTCCGCCTCGGGAGTGGCCTGCGCGACCGCCGGCTTGGCGAGGACCACCGGCTTCGGGGCCTCGGTCTCCCCCACCGGCGGGCCGGCGTGCCGGACGGCCCGGCGTCTCGTCCGGTCCGTCGATGCGTGTGTCTGCTGCGCCTGATCCGCGGAGTCGGTCACGCGCTCGTCCGTGCCGGAACTCAAATCTGCTGACCTGTCATCATCGTCTGCCACGTCGAGTCCTTTCCCTGCACCGCCAGATCCGGTTGGGTGTACGTCTTTCCATCCGAACCAATGAAGCTACCGGTGGCCGGGTCGTAGGGCACGGCCGCGACCGGTGCACCCGCGGAGCCTTCGTAGGAACTCGGAACGGCTGTGTACGAGGGTACATCCGGCGGCATGATCGGCCCGTACGGCGGGTTGTTGCCCGACGCCTCCCAGCCCTCGCGGCATGCCTCGACCGTCGGTGCGCGGCGTCCGGGGAACTCCATGCACGGGAGGTTCCGCGCGCCGCGCACGACGGACGGGTCGTCCGGAGCGGCCTTGCAGTACAGGTCGTTCGGTGTCGCGATCGGGTCGGTCTGATCTCCCGACCGGCGTTGGTCGGGGGGCAGGAATCCCGTCGTACACGCCGGGGGGTCGTGCAGTTGCAGGGCGAAGTCGACGATCGCGCCGTCCTCCACGGGCCCGCCGGTCGCCGCCGTCACGAGCGCCGCGGTCAGCGGCGGGTAGATGACCAGCACCTGCTCGATGCTCTTGTTGTAGATCACCCCGACCTGCCCGACGCTCACCAGATTCCGCAGCAGGATCGGCAGCGTCGGCTGCAGGTCCTGGAACAGCTGGGTGGCTTCCTGCGCCGCGCCGGGACCCTTCTCCAGCACCGACCGCAGGCTCGGGTCGCTCGCCCGCAACTGGTCGGTGAATGTCACGAGGTCCTGGGTCCACGAGCGGATGGCGTCGCTGCTGACCGTCTGGGTGTCGAGCAGCGGACCGACCTGGTCGATCAGGGCCTTCGTCGCGTCGCTGTTCGCGTCGGCCTCCTCGACGAACAGGCGGGCCGAGTCGATGAGCCGCTGCAGGTCGGGACCGGATCCGTTGAACGCCGTGAACGCCTCGTCGATCACCGTCTGCAGCCTGGTGTCCGAAATGCTGGCGAGCAGTTCGTCGGCCTGGTCGAGCATCTCGCCGACGTCCTGCGGGATGGTCGCCCGATCCTCCGGGATCACGTCGCCGTTCGCGAGGTACGGGCCGTCGGCTGTGCCTTCCCGCGGGATCAGGTCGACGTACTGCTCGCCGACCGCCGACACGCTCTTGACCGCCGCGTCGACGTCGGCCGGGATCTTGTAGTCGCTGTCGAGCGACATCTTCGCCTCCACACCCTCGCCGGTGAGCGTCACGTTCTCGACGACACCGATGTTGGTGCCGCGGTACGCGACATTGGCGTGGGAGTAGAGCCCGCCGGTGGACGGCAGCCGGACGCTCACCTCGTAGCGTCCGACGCCGAACAGCACCGGCACCTTGATGTACTGGATCGACATCACGACGAGCCCGATGACGGTGAGGATCGAGAAGATGATCAGCTGAATACGAACGAATCTCGTCATTCTCATGGTGTCGGCGCCCCTCCCAGTTGCGGCGGAAGGCCCGGTATCTGCGGCAGTCCGGGTATCTGCGGGAGCCCGGGAATCACCGGCGGCGCGGGTGCCGGTTTCGGCGCCGGCTGCAGCGGCGCCTGCAGCGGATCGCCGGACTGTCCGGCCACCCCGGCGAGCGATCCCACGGCGCCCTCCACGCCGCCGAGTGATCCGCCGAGCCCGGTTCCGGTCAGGAAGTTGCTGTCGACGCGTTCGTTGGTCATGTCGATCGTCATCATGAGGTTCGCGTAGTCGCCCTGAATCGCCTTGTCCATCGTCTTCATCGGGAAGGGGTACGTGAGCATCAGGGTCAGCACCTCGGTCAGCGCGCTCCCCGAGTTGGCGAGTTCACGCAGCACCGGGGTGAGGTTGCGCAGGTTCGCCTTCAGGTCCTCGCCGCTGCTCTCGACGAGACGGGAGGCGGTGTCGCTGAGCTTGCCCACCTCGACCAGAGCGGTGGTGAGATTCTGCCGTTGGGTGACGAGCACGTCCAGCGCGGGCGGGATGCCGTCCAGCGCCGCGTCCAGGGTGGCCTTCTGCTCGTTGACGGTGCCCGACAACCGGTCGAGCCCCTCCATCGCACCGATGATGTCGCCGCGCTGCCGGTCGAGGCTCGTGACGAGCTGGTCGAGTTGCGGAAGGAGGTCGCGGATGGACTCCTCCCGTCCGCCCAGCGCGGCGTTGAGTTCCTGGGTGATGTCGCGGATCTGGGCGATGCCGCCGCCGTTGAGCACCACCGACAGCGACGACAGCGTCTGCTCGGTGGTCGGGTAGGCGCCCGCCCGCTCGATCGGGATGACGTCGCCGTCCTCGAGTTTGCCTTCGGGCTCGACGTCGCTCGGCGGAGCCAGCTCGAGGTGCTGCGAGCCGAGGAGGCTGGTCTGGCCGATCTTGGCGGTCGCATTGGCGGGCAACTGGACGTCGCCGTTGATCGACACGGTGACCAGGGCGTGCCAGTCCTGCACCTCGATGCCCGTCACCGAACCCACCGTCACGTCGTTCACCCGGACGGGCGAGTTCTGCGACAGCGTCGTCACATTGGGCATCTGGATCTCGACGGTGTAGGCGTCGTCGCCCTGCCCCTCGGTCCCCGGCAGGGGAAGCGAATTCAGCCCTTCCCACTCGCATCCGGTCAGGGTCAGCGTCAGTGTGATCGCCACCGCGGCGATGCCACCGCGACGCATCCGTGCGTGCTTCGTCATCGCCCACCTCCCGGCTGCAGCAGATCGTTCAGGTCTCTGGGCACGTCCACCGTCGGCATCCCGGCGAGGGTGCCGGTCACCGGGGGCGCGGACCGCGGCGGCACGGAGGCCTCGAGACTCGGCGGGGTGTACTCGATCTGATCCGGGAACGCATTCACTCCCGTGGTCGGGTTGGTGAGGACGGGCAGATAGTTCATCGTCAGCGAGTTCAGGACCGGCGACAGGTACTGGGTGCACAGGTCGGCACTGCGATTCGCCTCGTTGGCCTGCAGGCTCTGGATGGCGCCGCACATGAAGTTCACGGGGTTCCCGAGGTTCGCAAACGCGACCGCACCGACCAGTGACCCCTGCGCCGGCTTGTAGATGTTGCTGAAGTTCGCCAGCGCCGTGGGCGCCACGTGGAGCACCTGCTCGATCTGGGGCCTCTTGTCGGCGAGCACCTGGGTGGCGTCCGCCAGACGGCCGACCTGCTCACTGAGGGCGGCGCGGTTCTCCGCCACGAACCGGTTGACGTCGCCGAGCGCCAGGTCGAGGTCGTTCAGGGCGGTTCCGAGTTCGTCGGAGTTGGTGGCGAGCATGTTCGACACCGACGCGAGCCTGCCCTCGAACTGGACGATCTGCTCGTTGCTCGACGACAGCGCCGCCACGAACGTCTGCAGGTTGCGGATGGTCGAGAACAGGTCGGTGCGGCCGTCGGACAGGGTCCGCATGGTCTCCGACAGTTCCCGCAACGTGTTGCGCAGCGACTCGCCGTTCCCGTCGAGATTGGCGGCGGCGGTGTCGATGAACGTGCCGAGCGAGCCCTGCGGGTCGGCGCCCTGCGGTCCGAGCGCCTCCGACAGCTTGTTCAGCTCGGTCTTGATCTCGTCCCATTCCACCGGGACGGCGGTGTGCTCCACCGGGATGCTCGCGCCGTCGCCCATCGTCGGCCCACCCGCGTACACGGGTGTCAGCTGGACGAACCGTCCCGACACCAGGCTGGGCGCGACAATGACGGCCTTCGCGTCGGCCGGAATCTTCACGCTCTTGTTCACGTTCATCGTCACCCGCGCGAAGTCGGCGCCGGGCTCGATCGAATCGATCGTCCCCACCTTCACACCGAGGACGCGGACGTCGTCGCCCGAATACAGCCCGGTGGTCGCCGGGAAGTAGGCGGTGATCGTGTTCTGGAACAGCTTGGGCACGAACATCACTGCGGCGCCGACGATCAGCACCACCACGACCGCGGCGACGCCGCCGCGGATCAGCCACTTCTTCCGCGTGTTGGTGATTTCCGGGTTCGTCGTCATCGCGGCGGTTCCCTCAGCTCGATGGACGGACCCGTCTGCAGGTACGCCTGGAGGTCGTTGGGCAGATGCTCCGGCCACGTCACCGCGTCGCTGAGCCCCTGGAACAGGTTGCCGATGCCGATGTTGTAGACGTACGCCATGAAGAACGGGCCGCTACCCACCGACTCGCCGAGCTGAGTGGCGTACGGCGCGAGGCCGTCGAGAGCCTGTGAGATGTTGTCCTTGTTGCGCTGCAGGACGTCGACCACCGAGTTCAGCTTGTCGAGCGTCGGTTTCATCTGCTCCTCGTTGTCCTGGACCAGCCCGGTGAGCTGCCGGGACACCTCGGAGATGTTCACGATCAGCTGGCTGATCGCCGCGCGGCGACGGTCGAGCTCACCGAACAGCTCGTTTCCGTCGACGATCAGCGAGTTGATCTGCCCGCTGCGCTCGGCGAGGATTCCGGTCACGTTCTCGGCCCGCGAGAGCAGCTGCCGCAGGCTCTCGTCCCGCGAGTTGATGCTCTCCGACAACCGGGTCAGGCCGTCCAGTGCGGTGCGCAGCTCGGGCGGCGTGTTCTCGAGAGCGCCGGACATCGCGTTCAACGCGTTGTTGACCTCGTCGGTGTCGAGTTCGGAGACGGTGGTCGACAGATCGCCGAGTGCGTCGTTGAGCGAGTACGGAGAGTTGGTGCGCTCCAACGGAATAGTCGATCCCACCCGCATCGTGTCGTGCCCGAGCGGGGTGACGGCGAGGGACTTGCGCCCGAGAACGGTGTTGGTCTTGATGTTCGCCTCGGTGGCGTCGCCGAGGGCGATGCCGTCCTGGATGGTGAACGTGACGAGCACCTTCTGGTCGTCGAGTTCCACCTCGGCGACCTTCCCGACGTCGACACCGGCGAGGGTCACCGTGTCGCCGGTCATCAGCCCACCCGCGTCCTCGAAATAGGCGGAGTACTGCGTGCCGCCCGACAGGAATTGCAGCTGATCGTATTGCAGGGTCGCGATCACGATCATGCTCGCGACGGCGACACCGATGAGTCCCACCTGTACGGGATTGCGTTCACTCTTCATGGCTACGGTGCACACCTCCCTGCCGTCTGACCGCCCGGCATGTTCAGGAGCAGATCCGATCCGTCCGGGCCGGAGAACTTGAACTTGACCGTGCAGACGTACATCTGGAAGAAGCTGCCGTACGTGCCGATGCGGATGAGCCTGCGGTACGCGTCGGGCAGATTCTGGAACACCCAGTCGAGGTCGTCCTCGCCCGCCTGGAGTTGAGTCGCGGTGCGGTTGGCCTCCGCGATCGTGCTCTGCAGGGGCGGCCGCGCACCTTCGAGCAGATGTGCGAGATCGCCCGTCGCCCCGGCGATGCGGGGAATGGCGTCACCGATCTGATCGCGGTCCTGGGAGAGCCCGCTCACCAACTGCTGCAACTGGTCGAGCGTCGACCGGAACTGGTCGCCGCGGTCGTTGATGGTCCCGAGCACCTGGTTGAGGTTCGTGATCACCTCGCCGATCAACTGGTCCCGGTCGGCGAGGGTGTTCGTGAACGAACTCGTGCTGCCGAGGAGCGAGACGAGCGTGCCGCCCTGCCCCTGGAACACCTGGACCAGCGCCTGCGACAGGTCGTTGACCTGCTGCGGGTCCAGCGCCCGGAGCAGCGGCTTGAACCCGCCCAGCAGAAGGTCGAGATCGAGTGCGGGAGAGGTGTTCTCGACGGGGATCGAACCACCGTCCGGCAGTGGTTCCACCGATCCGGCGCCTTCGAGGAGTTCCATGTACCGGTCGCCGACGAGGTTCTCGTACCGCACCGTCGCCTTGGTCCCGTCGAACAGCGAGTACTTGGTGTCGACGGTGAAGTCGACGTCGGCCAGGTTGTCGTCGTCGATGCCCACCTTCTCGACGGCGCCGACGGGAACGCCGGCGATGCGGACCTTGTCGCCGGGCTTGAGCCCGGACACGTCGGTGAACGTAGCGTGGTAGCCGTCGGAACTACTGAATCGGTACTGGCTGAACACCAGGGCGAGCCCGGCGAAGATCACCGACATCACCGTCGCGAAGATCAGCAGCTTGACCGTGGTCGCTCGCACAGTCACTGCCCACCCTGCCCGGGGAACACGCCCGCGAACAACAGTTGGAACACCTTCGGCAGATGTACCTGGACTTCCGTCGACGGCACGAACGGCACCGTGCCGGTGTCGGCCACGACGAAGTTCGCGTGCTTGCTGAGATCGGGGTTGGGAAGACCGTGGCAGTTCGGCCCACCTGTCGCGTTCACTTTCGGCAGGTCCTTCGGATAGGTGTACGGCTCCTGCCCGTACATGAAGCTGGCACTCAGCGCGATACCCGGCTGATTGCCGCCGATGAGCTGTTCGGCGAGGGGGATCACGTTGTTCAGGCCGACGATGAAGCAGGAGATCTCGGGCGAGTACTCGGCCAGCAGATCCGTCGTCGGGAGCAGCAGGCCGAGAGCGGAGTCCAGGTTCTGCTCGTTCTCGGTCAGGACGGTGTTCGCCGTGTCGGCCAGCCCGGTGACGTTGAGCAGCACGGCGTCCAGGTTGTCCTGTTCGTCGACGACGGTGCCGCTGGTGGCCGTCGCGTTGTCGAGCACCCGGAGCAGGTCGGGCGCGGTGTCGGCATACACGTCGGTGACCTGCGCCGCCTTCGCCAGATCTTCCTGCAACTGGGGCAGACTCGGGTTCATCTCCGCCAGGTAGCTGTCGCTCTGCTCGAGCAGGGCGCCGAGTTCGTCACCCCGCCCGTGCAGCGCCGAGGAGATGGCACCGAGGGTGGCGTTGAGCTTCTCTGGCTGCACCTTGGCCAACACGTCGGACAGGTGCTGGAAGACCGTGTTGAATTCGACGGTGACGTTGTCGGAAGCGATGACGTCCCCCGACTGGAGAGGAGTGGACGACGGGTTCTCCGGCATCACGAAGTTGACGTACTTGGCGCCGAACACGGTGGTGGACTTGATTTCCACAGTCGCGTTGGACGGAATCAGCGACATCATGTCGGGGTACATCGCCAGTTTCAGCTCGGCGCCGTCGGTCACGTGCTCGATGGCGGCGACGCGGCCGACCTGGACACCGAGGAGCTTGACCTTGGCGTCGGGTTCCATCACCAGTCCGGAGCGATCCGACGTCACGGTGACGGGCGTGGTCTCGTTGAACGTGCCGTTGAACATGGCCAGTGACACACCGATGATCGCGAGAAGACTCACCACGAGTACGAGTGCCGCGAGCTTCTTCTTCCCACTCGAATCAGTCATCTACCGGCACTCCTATCCCGAAAGGTTGAAGTTGCCGGACCCGCCGTAGATGGCGAGCGAGATGAGCAGGGTGACGGTGACGACGGCGATCAGCGAGGAGCGCACCGCGTTGCCGACGGCCACACCGACGCCGACCGGGCCGCCCGAGGCGTTGAAGCCGTAGTAGGTGTGGATGAGCATGATCGCGATCGCCATGACGATGGCCTGGGCGAACGACCACAGGATGTCCGTGGGTATCAGGAACGTCGAGAAGTAGTGGTCGTAGACGCCGGACGACTGGTCGTACAGCACGACGGTCGCGAACCGGCTCGCCATGAAGGACGCGATCACCGCCAGGGCGTACAGCGGGATGATCGCGATCATGCCCGCCATCACGCGGGTGCTGACCAGGTACGGGATCGACGGGATCGCCATCGTCTCGAGTGCGTCGATCTCCTCCGAGACGCGCATCGCGCCGAGTTGGGCAGTGGAGCCGGCGCCGATGGTGGCCGCCAGCCCGATGCCGGCGATGACCGGCGCCGCGATGCGCACGTTGATGAATGCCGCGAAGAAGCCGGTGAGTGCCTCGACACCGATGTTGCCGAGCGAGCTGTACCCCTGCACGGCGATGGTGCCGCCGGTGAACAGAGTCAGGAAGCCGACGATGACGACCGTTCCGCCGATCACCGCGAGYGCACCGGTGCCCATGCTGATCTCGGCGATCAGCCGCAGCGTCTCCCTCGGGTAGTGCATCAGGGCGCGGGGCGCCGAGCCGATGGCCCGCGCGAAGAACAGTGCCTGCTCACCGAGCCGGTCGATCGAGCGTGACGCCGACGCGAACCGTCTGCGAGTTCGGGGAAAGCGCCCGGCCGCCGCTAGTGCCATCTACTCCACCACCAAGTCGATCACCCTGCCGTCAGTTTGATGCCGACGGCGGTGACGAGAACGTTGACCACGAAGAGGGCCATGAACGAGAACACGACGGTCTGGTTGACGGCGTCACCGACGCTCTTCGCGCCACCCTTGACGTTCAGGCCGAGGTAGGCGGCGACGAGGCCGGCGATCATGCCGAACAGACCTGCTTTGACTTCCGAGATCACGAGTTCCCCGAAACCGGTGAGCAGCGTGATGCCGTTGACGAAGGCACCCGGGTTGACGTCCTGGATGTAGACCGAGAAGACGAAACCGCCGAGGATGCCGATGGTGCAGACCAGCCCGTTGAGCAGGAGCGCCACGACGGTCGAGGCCAGCACGCGCGGCACGACCAGGCGGTGGATCGGGTTGATGCCCAGCACGCGCATCGCGTCGATCTCTTCGCGGATGGTGCGGGCGGAGAGATCTGCGCAGATGGCGGTGGCACCCGCACCCGCCACGATGAGCACAGTGACGATGGGGCCGACCTGGGTGACGGTGCCGAGAGCGGCGCCCGCGCCGCTGAGGTCTGCCGCGCCGATCTCGCGCAGGAGGATGTTGATCGTGAAGCTCACCAGCACCGTGAACGGAATGGCCACCAGCACGGTGGGCACCATCGAGACCCGGGCGACGAACCACGCCTGGTCGACGAACTCGCGACGCTGGAAGGGCCTCGAAAAGACTGCCCTCAACGTTTCGCCCGACATCGTGAAGAACCCGCCGACCGCACGCAACGGCACCTCGAGGAGGTCTACCATCCGTCCTCCTCGTCCATGATCTCGCCCAGCACCGACTGTCAGTTCGAGCCCAGCCCCCCAACGGTCTGTGACTCAGGTCATATTAACTAGAACGTGTTCACCTGTCAAAGGTGGCCGCTCATCAGCAAGAATCGTCCCATATTCAGCACGCTCCGAGGGTCGGATTCGACCGAAAATCAGGGCGTGTCACCCCGCGATCGGACCTGGAAGTTGGTGCCAGCCGGAAACACAAAGCGTTGGCGCTAAGTTGTTATAGCACAAGACCTTTGAATAAATATCATCGCGCACGGGCGAGCGCGGAAATCGCCTTTGCGTCCGATTCCGGCGACCGGGCGCGCCCGCCGGGCACCAGCGCTTCGGGAGTGTCGCAGGCAAGGGTGATCGAACCGGTCGACGGCGGAAAACTAGAACACGATCTAGTCAAATCCGGCACGCGTTCCACACCCCCTCCACCGTCACCCGGCCCCGCTCCGCAGCTGTTCAGTTGCCTTCAGTATCGCCCATCGCGGACGCATTACCTGCGGAAACGATACGCAAACCCGGGTCGTGTCGATTCCTCGACCCGCAGGACGCGGATCAGCCCAGTTCGCGCAGCGCCGCGGAGGCCGAGAACATCGCGGCCGGATCCCGGTCCTCGAAGTAGGTCCCGAGCTCCTC